>CAYUBX010000053.1:0-6463 GCA_964443165.1 uncultured Acidimicrobiales bacterium | reverse complement strand
CCACCTGTTCGGCCCCGTCATCGGGCCCTACACCAACCGGCTCTTCGCGTGGATGGCCGCCGAAGGCGAGTGCCCGCCCGAGATCGCGCAACGCGACTGGATCCCCTTCGCCATGGAGGTCATCGAGGGCAAGGCGTCGCCCGATCTCCTCCAGGGGAACGCAGCGGCCATCGAGCGCTTCGTCAGCACGCGCACCAAGGCCGAGCTCCTCGCCGGCGCAATCGACAACGCCGCACTGATCGCGCCGATCTCCACGACGCACGACCTCGTCAACCTCCCGCACCTGGCCGAGCGGAACTACTGGGAAAGCATCGAGCTGGCTGGGCGCGACGACCCGGTGAAGATCGCCGGACCGTTCGTTCGCTTCACCGCGTCGGTACCCACGGTCCTCGGGCCAGCACCCCGCATCGGGCAACACACCGCCGAGGTCATGGCCGAACCCCAGCGGGTTCCCGCCACCCCACGAGCCACCGACCCAGCGCCGTCCGATCGGCCACTCGAGGGCCTGAAGGTGCTCGACATGATGTGGGCGCTCGCCGGACCCGGTGCCACTCGCACCCTCGCTGACTTTGGTGCCGCCGTCGTTCGGATCGAGTCCGAGACCCGACCCGAGGTCCTCCGAGCAGGCAACCCGTTCAGAGGCGAGGACGGCGATCCCGAAGGGTCGCTGCAGTACCACTCCTCCAACGCGGGGAAGATGGCGCTGCAGCTCAACCTCAGCATTCCCGAGTCTCGCGAGGTGCTGCTCGACATGGTTCGGTGGGCCGATGTGGTCACCGAGTCCTTCACCCCACGCGGTGCAGGCAAGATGGAGGTGACCTACGAGGCGTTCCGCGAGGTCAACCCGTCGGTGATCATGATCTCGAGCTGTCTCATGGGGCACACCGGTCCACTGGCCGACTATCCGGGCTTCGGAACCGCCGGAGCTTCATTCGCGGGCTTTTACCCCATCACCGGGTGGGAGGATCGTCTGCCCGCCGGCCCGTACACCGCGTACACCGACTACGTGAGCCCCCGCTTCACAGTGGCGGCGCTCATGGCAGCCCTCGAACACCGAGACCGCACGGGAGAGGGACAGCACATCGACTTCTCGCAGATGGAGGCATCGATGCACCTCCTATCTCCCCTATTCCTCGACCAAGCGCTGCACGACCGAACCGCTGGGCGGAACGGCAACGCCGATCCGACCATGGCGCCCCACGTGGTCCTTCAGACCGCACCACCCGAGGCCGACCAGTGGATCGCCGTGGCCTGCGAAACCGATGCGCAGTGGGCGACGCTCGCATCGATCCTGGGGCGACGTGACCTCGCCGCCCTCACCCTTTCCGAGCGTCTCGAGCGGGCCGGCGAACTCGAAGCTCTCCTGGCCGACTTCGCCGCCACCTCTGACTCGGGAGAACTGCAGGAGCGCCTCCAGGGGCTCGGCGTGCCGGCGCACCAGGTGCAGAACTCCTCGCTGTGCACGGCGGACCCACAGCTGCAGTACCGCGACACGTTCCGCTCGGTACCCCATCCGATCCATGGGGACAGCTTCGTGGAAGCGCCTGGTTTCACGCTCTCGCGTTCGGACTTCGGCCCGCGTTGGGCCGGACCAACCTTCGGTCAGCACACCTTCGACGTGCTCACCGAGTTCCTCGGCTACGACCCAGACAAGATCGCCGACATCGCCGCCGCCGGCTGCTTGGAGTAGCCCGCGGCGGGTGTCACCCGGTCGTCGGCCCGCTCAGCGGCCTTGGAAGTTTGGCTTCCGCTTCTCGACGAAGGCCGCGATTCCCTCACGGCCGTCGTGGGTGCCCATCGCAGCGGCGATCGTCACGCCCTCGATCTCACCGGCGACCTCGAGCGGCGACTCGTAGCCCTCGTACACGATCTTCTTGGCGTGACCGAGCGCCCACGCCGGTCCGTCGGCCAACTTCTGGGCCAGCTCGGCGGAGGCCGCGTCGACCTCATCGTCGGGGACCACCTGGTTGACGAATCCCCATTCGAGCGCTTCCTGTGCAGACAGAACGCGGTTGGTGAGGGTCAACTCCATCATCCGACGCAACCCGATGTGCCGGGCGACGAAGTAGGTCGACGTGCCATCGGGCGTCACGCCAGCGGCCGTGTAGGCCATCGTGAACTTGGATGACTCCCCGGCGACCACCAGGTCGAACGACGACACGATCGACATCCCCGCGCCACCGGCCGCGCCGTTGACGCCGGCGACGAACGGCTTGGCCATCCGATTCATCTTGTAGATGGCGCCATGGAAGTCGACGAGCATCCCGCTCGCGAGAGCCGGCAGGCCATCGCCGGCTTCGTTGAACTCCTTGAGGTCGCCCCCGGCGCAGAAGACCTTGCCCTCCGCCGTGACCGACACCGCCTTGACGGAATCGTCCCACTGAATCTCGAGCATCACGTCACGCAGATCGCGCGACAGCGCAGGATTGAGCGCATTGGCCCCAGCGGCTCGATCGAGCCGAACGTGCGCGACCCCGTCGCGCACCTCGTACAGAACGTTGTCGAACTCCATCTCGCGGCTCCTGTTGGTGTGATGGGTTGTGTCGGTCGGTCAGCGGGCGGCCGGCGCCAGATCGCGGGCGGCCTGGATCGGGTCGATGCCCCCGAATGGCGTGATGGCGATGGCGGAGGTCGTCACCCCGTTGGCGTGGTAGCGATCGATGTGCTCGCGGCACTCCTCTGGCGTGCCGTGGACGAACAGTTCGTCGACCACCGAGTCCGGGATCGCATCGAGTGCCGCCTTGCGGTCGCCGGCGGCCCAGTTGTCCCACATGCCCTGCAGCTCCTCGCGCCCCAACCAACGATGGAACTCGGCGTAGACGGGGACATTGAGATACGCCGCGATGTTCCGCTTGGCCTGGGCACGGACGGTCTCGGCGTCGGGGTTGGGACACACGAAGATCCGGGCCACGATCTCCTTGTCCGGGCCACCCGCGTCGACGTGTGGCACCACCGTCGACACATCGTCGGCGGACAGCCAGTTGATGATCGCTCCGTCGCCCTCGCGACCGGCGAGACGCAGCATTCCCTCGCGCAGAGCCGCGATCAGGATCGGAGGGGCCTGCTCGGGCGGACGACGAAGCGTGAAGCCCTTGACCTCGAATCCGTCGTAGACCTCGGTGACCTTCTCCCCCGTGAGGGCGGTACGGAGAAACCGGGCGACATCGCGCGTGCGCTTGTACGGCTCCTCGAAGGGGATGCCGTTCCAGTTCTCGACGATCACGTTGGACGACGAGCCGATGCCCATCACGAACCGGCTGGGAGCGGCCTCGCAGGCCGACGCGACAGCCTGCGCCATGAGCGCCGGGCCGCGGGTATAGGCAGGGATGATCGCGATGCCGAGCCGCATCGACGGTGCCCACTGCGATCCCAGAATGAGCGGCGTGAACCCGTCGGTTCCATCCGCCTCGCTGCTCCACAGATCGGTGTATCCGAGGTCCTCGAACTCCCGGTACAGATCGGCCTGCTGATGCAACGGTGCGTCGAACGGAACCGTGATCCCGTACCGATTCTCCATGGAATGACTGCCTTCCCGGGCCTGACGGGCGCCGCGTTGCGCAGAATAGGTGCCTGGCCGGAACAAATTCACCGATCTGAGCGTTTCAGTGTCACACCCTCATTGCAGAGTGAGACCCATGACCCGCCAACTGCGACTCATCGAGAAGCCACAGCAGAGCTGGAAGCTCGACCGGCGCACGCGCGAGATCGGCCGCAAGGGAATCGCCGACGCCCGGGCGGCCCTGGCCTCCGCACATCGCGCCCCTGAGCTCGACCTCGACGCGGCCTGATCGCCCGTCGATCCGCAACCGTGCGTCGATAGCCTGCCGCGGATGCGCGTCGGATCGATCGGATCGTTGGTGGCAGCACTCGCGATCGTCGTGGGGGTGGCCGCCCTCCTGGTCTTCTCATTCCGATCCGACGGTGCGGACTCGTCTGGCTCCCCGGGACCCCTGGACACCTCTGCGCCGGACGCGCCCATCACCTCGACTCGTCAGGGGGCGTCTGCCCCGACAACGACAGCGACGACGGCCACGGCAGGGATGGAGGCGCTCCAACCCAACGCGGTCGTGATCCGGGTGGTCGATGGCGACACGATCGACGTCGACATCGACGGCCGCCGCGAGTCGGTGCGACTCATCGGGATCGACACTCCGGAGAAGACGGGCGGATTCCGCGAGGCCGAGTGCTTCGGCGACGAGGCCACCGCCCGCGTGGAGGAGCTCCTCGCGCCAGGCGAGCCCGTCTACCTCGAACGCGACGAGGAGCTCTACGACCGCTTCGACAGGGTTCTCGCCTACGTCCACCGGACGAGCGACTCGCTCTTCGTCAACCACCAGTTGGTGCTCGAGGGGTTCGCCGAGGCGTTCCGCTTCGAACCGAACACGTTCCACGCCAACCTCTTCGAGAACGCCGAGGCGGACGCTCGCAGCGCGGACCGCGGGCTGTGGGCCGCGTGCGGTAGCGCCGACGTCCCCCTCGGCTGAACGGGGCCCCGGAGACAGATGGCCAGCGGCGCGGACGGGTCGGAACACAGTGCCGAAGATTTCTTCTCAACCCCGGCCTCGTCTCCGCCGAACCCAAGACCACTGCCGACATCGCCGGGCGAAGCGAACCGCTCACCGCATGGCGATACGAGAGTCCGCGAGGGGACACTGCGACACTGGCCGGACGCTCCACCTGCGTCCGGCCGTTCGTGTTTTTCGACCGAGGGTCGGCGGGCTCCCAGGCGATAGCGTGGCGGCGTGGCTGCAGGCTCACTCCTCGAACGGCTGGGACACAGCACGGACAGCCGACTTCTCATCGTGTCGAGCGCCGGTCTCGGTGGGTGTCACGCGATGAACGAGGGCACCTACCGCGCGCTGCGGGCGGGGATCGCCACCTCGGCCGCGCTGCAGATCCCCTGCCCCTGGGCACGCGAGGCAGCAGCTCGGTACCGGGGCGAAGACGTCGGCGTCGCACTCACCCTCAACGCGGAGTTCGACCTCTACCGGTGGGGCCCGCTGACCCACGCGCCCTCCTTGCTCGACGGCGACGGCGGCTTTCCGCGCACGGTCGACGACGCCTGGGACCACGCCGACATGGACGAGGTGCGCCGGGAGTGCCGCGCCCAGATCGAGCGGGCGATTCTGTGGGGGTTCGACATCACGCACCTCGACAGCCACCTCGATGCCATGACGGTGCGACCCGAGTTCTTCGACGTCTACCTGGAGCTCGCTGTCGAGTTCTCCCTGCCGATCCGCCTGGCCTGCGAATCCACCACGGTCGGCTTCCCGGTCCCGGAGCTCACCGCCGAGGAGGGTGTGCTCACGCCCGACCGCGTCGTCCGGCTCGCCCCGGGCCAGAGCAACCGATATCGCCGGATCGAACACCTCCTCGACTCGCTCGAACCAGGGGTCACCGAGCTTCAGCTCCAGCCGGCCGCCGACCTCCCCGAGCTCCGCAGCCTCACCACCGATTGGGGCTCGCGCGTCGAGGACCACGACCACCTCACCGGGAACACCGAACTCCGCACCCACATCGAGCGCAGCGGCATCACCCTCATCGGGTATCGCGTGCTCAGGGATCTCCAGCGAGCCGGCTGAGGGCTGCGACCGCTGTGGGGTCGCGGGCCATCGTCGTCGTTTCCAGTGCGAGCTCGATCGCATCGATGCAGAGACGACTCGTCGCCCTGACGGAGCGCGACGGTGGCCGGCACCGGCTCTCTAGAACTCGGTTGTGTCAACGATGCTCGATGGCTCGCGGCGCACCTGCCAGGCCGGCAGAATCTCGAGCCACGCGGCCATGTCGCCGCTGACCTTGAGCGCGCCTCGCATGAACTCCACGGCGGGGTCGGCGTCGCCCTGCAGCAGGTCGACCGCGAGGTCGTAGGGAATGGTCAGCTCGATGTCGGCACCCTTCTGGGCACCCGGGCGAGCGTCGGTGACCGCGCCGTTGTCGAGCTCGATGGTGACCCCCACCTTGCCGTCTGGCCCGCCCTCGGTCTTCACAGCGATCACCGCCGTCGCGTCCCCGAGAGGATCGCGCTCTGCGGCGGCCCACGCGGCGAGGAACTCTTCGGACAGGAACTTCACGCCCGCGCGCCCTCCGCGTCGAACTCCGACTCTCGCAGCCCGGCGAACAAGTCCGTCTCCAGCTCGACCGTCTCGATCCGCGATCGAAGCAGCATGTATTCCTCGAAGGGGTGGATGGCGTCGAGGACGTCATCGGGCAACCCGAACCAGAACTTCGATTCGGGATCCACCTGCGTCGCGTGCGCGAGCAGAGCCTTGCGGCGCACCGCGTTGTCGACGGTGACCACCGCCGTGATGCGATCGTCGCGATCGCGTCCGGACAGCCACTTCTCGTCGTAGGGGGACTCGAGACCGCGGTCGAGGAACGCCTGGTGGGTGTCGAGCAGCCGCTTCTTGGACCAGATCGGCGCGTAGAGCTTGGACGGCGTGAATGGCACCCCTGCCTCGGGGTA
>CAYUBX010000052.1:0-11045 GCA_964443165.1 uncultured Acidimicrobiales bacterium | reverse complement strand
GAATCGTTCTGCGCTGCAGCGCAGCTTGATCCATGTCGAGGTCGGTCATGGGGTCCCTTCGCTCGCGACAGCCTTGGCCCAACGGTAGTCGGGCTTGCCGGCGGGGCTTCGTTCGATTCGCTCGACGGCGATCACCGCCTTGGGATGCTTGTAGCGGGCGAGGGTCGAACCGCAGTGCTCGATGATCTGCTGCTCATCCAACTCAGCTCCGTCGACCAACTGGACGATGGCCACGACCTCGTTGCCCCACCGCTCGCTCGGGCGGCCGCAGGCAACCGCGTCGTAGACAGATGGGTGAGTCTTGACCGCGTTTTCGACCTCTTCGGCGAAGATCTTCTCGCCACCGGAATTGATGGTGACCGAGTCGCGGCCGAGCACCTCGATACGACCGTCGACCAGTCGCCTGGCCCTGTCCCCCGGCACGGCCATACGCCGACCGTCGATCACGGGGAACGTCCGACCCGTCTTGTCGGCGTCCCCGAAGTACCCGAGCGGCACGCGGCCAGACATCGCGAACCAGCCGATCTCGTCGGAGCCGTCCTTCAGTTCGTGCGACAGGTCGGCGCTCACGACGGTCGATCCGGGGGTCGGCTCGAAGTCGCCGGTGCTGGCCCGCTCGCCCTTCGCAGAGACGTTGCTGCCCTGCACACCGGTCTCCGATGAGCCGATCGAGTCGCGGATCGTGACGCCCGGGAACCGTTCCTTCAGGCTGGCCTTCAGCTCCGCGTGGAGGGTCGCTCCCCCGCTGATGATCGAGCGCAGCTTGCCGGGGATCGGCGCACCTGCCTCCGCCGCGTCGAGAAGGGGTCGGGCGAACGCATCGCCCACGATCTGCAGAAACTCCACGCCCTCGCGCTCGCACACATCCAGCACCGAGGGGGCGTCGTAGCGTTCCATCACGTCGGGGAGCACCACCGTGTGGCCCATGCTGAGCGCCTGGAGAGCGATCCACTGAGCAGCGCCGTGCATAAACGGTGCGCTCGTCATCCAGCGCAGCGTGCCCCGACCGGCCGCGTCGGCGATCTCGTCATAGGACTCGTACTCGCGGCCGGCCTTGCGGTCCAAGCCGCCGAGAGCGGCGACGAAGAAGTCGGCGTTGCGCCACAGCACGCCCTTCGGCATCCCCGTGGTTCCGCCGGTGTAGAGGACGTAGAGATCGTCAGGCGAACAGTCGTCGAGCGAGCAGGGCTCCGCGCTCGCCACGAAGTCCTCGTAGCGAACGGCGCCGGGAAGAAGCGGCGCATCACTGTCGTCGTCGACCTGCACGATCAGTCGAATGTGTGGGAGGTCTGACAGCACCTGGGCAAGCTGGTCCACGTAGCACCCGTGGACGATCACCGCCGAGGCTCGAGCGTCGCTGAAGAGGTACCGCAGTTCGTCCGCGACGTACCGGTGGTTGACGTTGAACGTCGCCGCCCGCGCCGACCACCCGCCGAGCATCGCTTCGAGATACTCCGGACCGTTGTTGAGATACAGGGCCACGTGATCCTGGCCGCTTTCGTGCCCTGCGAGCTCCGACCGCTCGGCGTGACACCCGACGCCCTGCGCGGCAAGCGCTCCGCCGAGCCGACGCGACCGCTCGACCAGGTCGGGAAACGATCGCTCGACCCCCCGGTGCACGAGCGCGACTCGATCAGGATGGGCTGCCGCGACGGCGCTGATCACCCGAGCGATGTTGAATTCCACGGCCGGGACCATACCGAATGATGGATTCCGGCGACTCGTGCACCGTTCTGCCAGCTCGTGATGCGACTGGAGTCTCTCTGTGAGCTGGCAGAAGGGGGGTCAGCGGTACAGGTCGAGGACGTCCTCGGCGCCGTCGTCCAACAGGAGGACGTGAGCGCCCCCACCGGTCACGTGATTGACGACAGGCAGCTCGGGCGCGGGGATCGCCTCGCGGAGATCGTTGGCGAACCCGTACAGCTGACCGAAGCCGGTCGCACCATCGACGCGCACCGACCCAGTGAGCCCACCGCTCACCCGGTGGAGAACGAACGGGTTGCGCGACGACAGCAGCTGGTCTCCGAGCGCGGCGAGGAACTGCTGCTGCCGTTCGATCCGACCGAGGTCGCCACGACGGTCGGGAACCGGCTCGCCATCGACGACGTCCACCCACTTGCGTGACCGTACGTACGCGAGCCCGGTGATGCCGTCGAGCCTCACGGGACCCGCCTGGGCGATGAACAGCCCGAGCGATTCGTCGTAGCCCGGGTACGGGAGCACGACCTCCACGCCCCCGACCGCGTCGATCACCCGGTCGAGCCCTGCGAGATCGATCTCCACGTAGTGATGGATCTCGATGCCGAGCTCCTCACGCACCAGTGCCACCAGGGCACCCGGACCGTCGTTGTACGCCCCGTTGATCCGCCGGGCGTTGCCGTCGCCGGGTGGGTCGAACCACAGGTCCCGCGGCAAGGAGAGCATCAGCGGGCCGCGACCCTGCACATCGCGGACCAAGATGATCGAGTCGGCGCGCTCGCCGAACAGCTCCTCGCCGAGCAGGCCGCCCGCGTCGGGACGGTCCGGATCGATGCCCTCCCGCGAGTCCGTTCCGACGAGCATCCAGACATCGGGCCGCGACCCCGAGACGGCGAGCGGAACCTCGACGCGTTCGATTTGGCCGTAGCGCCAGCGTGCGTACACCATCCCAGCGAGGACGGCACCGATGAGACCGAGGAGAACGAGGACGAGCACGATCAACCACCGACGCCGGGCGCGGGACCGTCTCGGCCGAGGCGAAGCAGGTGGAGCTGGCGGCGCTTCGACAGGTACGGGCTGCGCCGGCGTGGGGGCGGGGCGAGGCGCTCGATCGGGTGCGGGGAGCGTGCCCGGGAGATCCGGCTGCGGAGGCCCCGGCGGCTCGATCGTCCCCGTCCTGCTCCGGGACCCCAGACCGGGCTCACCTCCGCGCGGTGATGCATCCACGGCGCGGTCGAGGTCGGCGAGACGACGCAGGGCGTCGCCCCGCGATCGGGAGGGGGCCACGACTCCAGTGTCGCAGCCTCACCGCCGCGCTCACGGGCACCCCACCGGGCTGCGACGGCTCAGCTGTCGCGCGACGCGAGGGGATCCCACCAGCGCTCGGCGAGCGCTGTGAAGTTGGGCTGGCCAGTGAGCGCCGTGACGCCTCCGTCGACCACGAGTCCGTGGCCGGTCACGTACGACGCGTCGTCGCTCGCGAGAAACGCGACCGCCGCGGCGATCTCTTCGGGTTGGCCCATTCGTTGGGCGGGAACGAGTCGCTCGTACTCGACCTGAGCACGCCGGCTGTCGACGAGCATTCGAGTCATCGGGGTGGCGATCCCGCCTGGGCAGACCGCGTTGACGCGGATTCCGTCTCGGGCATGGTCGGCAGCCATGGCCCTGGTGAAGTTCATCACCGCGCCCTTCGCCGCGTTGTACGCCGGGATTCCCCAGTCGCCGCCGATCCCGGAGATCGAGGCGGTGTTGACGATCGACCCGCCACCCTGCTCCCGCATGATCGGGACCGCGGCCCGGCAGCCGTAGAACACGGAGCTGACGTCGACGTCCATCACGCGCTGCCACTCGTCGTCGGTCAGGGTGTCTACCCGGCCCGTCGAGGTGATGCCCGCGTTGTTGAAGAGAACGTCGAGGCGACCGAAGCGGTCGACGGTGCCGCGGACCAGCTCGTTCACCGCGACCGAGTCTGTGACGTCGATCTGGTGTGCGTCGGTCACGGACCCGAGCTCGGTCGCGAGCAGCTCCGCTCCCTCGCCGTTGAGGTCGGCGATCATGACCTGCGCACCTTCGTCGACCAGTCGCCGAACCGTGGCCGCGCCGATCCCGGACGCGCCGCCCGTGACCAGAGCCACCTTCCCCTCGAACCGCATCATCAGCTGCTCCTCCTCCCCAGTAAGCGCCACCGACCCAGTAAGCGCCACCGAATCGATGCGGAGTCTATTGATGGTCGCCCGTCGGGTCGGGCAGGCGGCAGACGGCCGAAAAGATCACGAGCCCCACCAGAGCAACGGCACCGATGAGGAAGACAGCGCGCTCGTTCATCACTCCCAACGCCGCGCCGGCAGCGAGGGGGCCGACGGCCTGGGCGCTGCGGATCGTGGCGATCCACACCGACACCACCGAGCCGCGCTGAGCGTCGGGAGCGGCACCGACCACCGCGTCCTGGAGCATCGGGATCTGGACACCCTCGAACCACCCATAAGCCAGCGAGGCGACCATCACGAGTCCGAGCCACGGGGTCGCTCCGACGAGGACGTACCCGATGACCGCGATGACGGTTGATCGAACGAGCAGCTGCCGCATGGTCTGCCGAGCCCGCAGCCGCGGCAGCAGCAGCGAACCGGTGGTCGACGCGACGGCCGGGGCGACGAGCATCAGCCCTCGCAACCCAACGTCGAGGCCGAACTCATTCTCGAGATACACCGGGAACAGTGCGACGAAGAGCCCGAAGATGAGCACGAACGTCACGAACCCCATGACCATCGTGTTCACGACCCCCGGCAGCGCGAGCACCCGGCGCACACCGGCCAGCTGCTCCCTCACGGAGGCGGATCGATCCTGCGAGCCGCGAGGGAGCCGGACGACGAGGAGCGTCGCCACGACGAAGGCGGCCATCTGAGGAGCGAACGACCAGCGCCAACCGCCGAGTGCGGCCAGCCCCCCTCCGAGCGGTGGTAGCACGGCGATCGCGATTGTCAGCACCGCGGCGTTGTAGGCGATGTACCGACCGCGGGTCTCGCCCTCCCAGTGATCGCCGATGATCGTGATCACCATCCCGACCGGAGCACCAGAGCCGATGCCCTGGACGACCCGCCCGACGAGCAACACGCCGAACGAGCCCGCCGTGGCCGCGATGAGCGCGCCGGTGCCGAACAGCACCAGAGCGGGAACCAGCACCGCTCGACGGCCGAAGCGATCCGCGAGGACACCGATGAACGGAGCCGTCAACACCGCGGGCGCCGGTCCGGCGGCCACCAGCCACCCTGTCGCCGAGTCGGGCTGCCCGAAGTGCTCGAGGATGTCCGGGATCGCGGGGCCGATGACCGTGTTGGCCATGATTCCCACCAGCGTGACGCTGAAGAGCAACCAGAGCGGGGGGCGGGCGGACATCGGCGGCCATTGGAGACGCTCCGACCGCACAACGCAATGTCTGCGCTCGGTGGGACGGAAGCAGCGCGCACGCCACACTGGTGCGGTGACATCGTTCGTGCTCGCGTCCGGCTCACCGCGGCGCCGGGAACTCCTCTCGGGTCTCGGGACCGCGTTCGACGTCGTCGCGCCCGACATCGATGAGTCGGCTCTACTCGGCGAAGCCCCCGCGGACTACGTCGAGCGCATCTCACGGGAGAAGGCGGATGCTGTCTCGGCGGCCCGGTCGGACGCGTGCCCGGTGCTCGCCGCCGACACATGTGTGGTGCTCGAGGGGCGAATCCTCGGCAAGCCGAGCGACGCCGACGACGCGGCCCAGACCCTCAAGCAGCTGTCCGGCCGCACCCACTCGACGATCACCGGCGTGACCGTCCTCAGCACCCGAGGAACCGACACGATCTCGGTGTCGACGGAGGTGGAGTTCGGTCACCTCGAACTGCGCCAAATCGAGTGGTACGTGGGCACAGGTGAGCCCCTCGACAAGGCCGGCTCGTACGCGATCCAGGGCCTGGCGGCATCGTTCATCCGCCGGATCGAGGGCAGCCATTCCAATGTGATCGGGCTGCCCCTCGCGCAGACCGCTGAGCTGCTCGCTGCGCACGGCGTCGCCATCGGGGGCCGGCATGACTGAACGCGGATACCGCAGTCCCCTCAACGAGGACGTCCAGCCGGCCCAGCCGGGTGAGATCGCCCCGGTCGACCTCGGACCGATCCGCCTGGACACACCTGTGGTGCTCGCCCCGATGGCCGGTGTCACCGATTGGCCCTTCCGCTCACTGTGCCTGCGGTTCGGCGCCGCGCTGTACGTCAACCAGATGATCACTGCGCGCGCCCTCGTCTATGAGAACCCGTTGACGTGGAAGCTCGCGGAGCTCGGCGCGGACGAACCCGTCAAGTCCGTTCAGCTCTACGGAACCGACCCCGAGTCGGTGGCCCAGTCAGTCCGCATGCTCCGCGAGCGGCTGGACATCGATCACCTGGACATGAACTTCGGTTGCCCAGCGCCCAAGGTGACCCGCAACGGCGGGGGTGCTGCGATCCCCGTGAAACGCAAACTGCTCGCGGCGATCGTGGGAGCAGCGGTCGACGCGGCCGAAGAGGTGCCGGTCACCATCAAGTTCCGCATCGGCATCGACGACGAGACCCGGACCTTTCTCGACAGCGGTCGAATCGCGGAGGAGATGGGCTGTGTCGGCGTCACCCTGCACGCTCGAACCGCTCGGGAGCTCTACTCGGGGCATGCGCACTGGGACGCCATCGGTGAGCTCGTCGACCATGTGTCGATCCCGGTCTTCGGCAACGGCGACATCTGGGAACCGTGGGACGCCCTGCGCATGATCCGTCACACCGGCGCCGCCGGCGTCGAGATCGGACGCGGCTGTCTGGGACGACCCTGGTTCTTCCACGATCTCGTCTCGGTCTTGTCTGGCGACGAGCCCCGCTACACGCGCCCCACCCTCGGACTGGTCGCCGACACGATGCTCGAGCACGTCGAGCGGCTCGTCGACTTCTACGACCAGAGCGAGGACGACGTGGTTCGCCGCTTCCGCAAGCACGCCGGCTGGTACGTGGCCGGATGGCCGGTCGGGAAGGAACTCCGCCGCCGCCTCCACCAGGTCAGCTCACACGACGAGCTCCTCGAGGTCACCTGCGACTTCGACCGCGACGTGACGCTGCCGCCCGAAGGCGTGAGGGTGAAGCGCTCCCACACCGGCGGCCCGCGCCGGGTGTCGCTCCCCGACGGCTGGCTCGACGATCCCGACGAGCTGGTGGAGCTGTCGGAAGCAGCAGAGGCCGCGACGTCCGGCGGCTGACCGAATAAGTTCGCGACACACCACAGGGGGAGGGTGTCGTGGAGCCGGAGCCGTTCGCGATCGAGATTCCACAGGCGGATCTCGACGATCTGCATCAGCGCTTGTCCAACGTCCGGTGGCCGCACGATGTCGGCAATCCCGACGCCGCGTACGGCGCTCCGAGGGAGTACGTCGAGACGCTCGTCACCCACTGGCGGGACACCTACGACTGGCGCGCCGTCGAAGCAGAGATCAACGCGCACGAAAACCTCCGCGTGGAGATCGATGGCGTGCCGATTCACTTCATGCGACTTCGCGGTCAGGGCCCGGACCCGATCCCCATCGTGCTGACCCACGGGTGGCCGTGGACCTTCTGGGATCTGCGGCTGGTGGCCGAGCGGCTCGCCGACCCGGCCGCCCACGGCCTGGACCCGAGCGTCAGCTTCGACGTGATCGTCCCCTCGATGCCCGGCTACGGGTTTTCCGTTCCTCTCACCACGACCGGCGTCGATGCGGCCCGGATCGCCGAGCTGTGGGTCGCGCTCATGAGCGACGTTCTCGGCTACGACCGCTTCGGAGCCCAGGGCGGCGACTGGGGCGCCTTCGTCACCGCCCAGCTCGGCCACGCGCACGCGGATCGGCTCCTCGGCGTGTACATCACGCTGCCGTTGGTCCCCGGCCAGGTGGGCCGTCATGCGCCCTCAGCCGACGACTACGCCGACGACGAACGCTGGATGTTCGAACGCGAGAAGGAGATGCGGTCCAAGGTGGAGGCACACGTGGCGGTGCATCGGCGCGACCCGCAGACGTTCGCCTACGCCATGGCCGACTCGCCCGTCGGCCTCGGTGCCTGGTTGTGGTGGCGCCGCCAGCTGTGGTGCGACGGCGACGCGCTGGAGGTGTTCGGCCTCGACGACCTGTGCACGCTCTCGTCGATCTACTGGTTCAACACGTCGATCGCGTCCTCGCTGCGGCTGTACTTCGAGCAGTTCGGCAGACCGCCGCGCCTCGCCCACGATCGGGTTCCCGTGATCGAAGCGCCGACCGGGTACGGCGTCTTCCCCAAGGAGCTCCTGTTCATCCCTCGCCAGCTCGCCGAGTCGCACACCAACCTCCACCGTTGGTCGGTCTTCGATCGCGGCGGGCACTTCGCCCCGCGTGAGTGTCCGGACGAGGTGACCTCCGAGCTGCGGGCCTTCTTCACCGACCTGCGCTGAGATACCTCTCGAGGGTCTCGTGGAAATGGCGGATGCGGGCCTCCTGGTAGTTACCGAGGGTGACACCCGACTTGTGGCTGGCCCGCAGGCCGCGCTGGATCCGCATCAGGTTCTCGCTGTCCTGTTCGATGACAGCTGCGGCACCGCCAAGCTCTCTGGCGTCGGACCACGGCTGGTCGACGTCGAGCCACGTCATCGCCGCAGGCGCCGGAGCATCGCCCGAGTCGGGGCGGGCGAACATCAGCATGATCTCCATCACCGACATGGTGGGATCGTTGCCGTAGGGGCGGAAGCGGTACACGATCGGCGCCGCCTGGCCAGCCCACGGGACGAAGTTGGGGAAGAGGAAGTACTCGATGGCGTCGAGGCTCTCGGAGGTGGAGAGGGCGGACATGTCCGCGCCGGTCGACGCGCCCATCTTCGCTCTGGCCCGTTCGGCGAGCAGCTCGCGGGCTTCCTGCGCATCGGTCGCCTCGATGGGGTCACCCGCGTAGAACGGCAGGTCGCGTTGCATCTTCCGTGTGGTCTCGCCTGGTGGAACGTCGCCGAGGTTGGGGCTGGGAACGCCTTCGAGGGTGATCATGCGCGACACGTGTCGCGATTCAGGGAAGACGTCGTACTGCGTGTTGGCGTCGGCGACGTACGCCGCGGTCTGCGGGTGGGTGACCCCGATGTGGTAGCTCTCCACGAACGCCTCGAGCGCGAGCTTCCAGTTGCACGGCAGCACCTTGGCGACGTGCACCGCCTTCCAGCGATCCTCCAGCGGGAAGGACTCGAACTCGGCCGGCAGCACTTCGAGGTAGTCCTCGAGCGGCTCGGTCTCCTCGGAGAGGCAGACGAACACGAACCCGCCCCACTGCCCAACGCGGGCCTCCGGAAGGCAGAACTCCTCCGGCACGACGTGTTCGAAGTCCCACTCGTTGGGGACGTGGACGAGCGTCCCCTCCAGGTCCCACGTGAAGCCGTGGAAGGGACAGCGGAAGCGAGCGACGGTTCCTCCCTCCGTCCGCAACAGCGTCCCGCGGTGCAGGCACGAGTTGACGTAGGCCCGGATCTCGTCGACGCCCTCGCCGGTGCGCACAACGATCAGCGACTCGTTGCCGATCTCGTACACGACGTGCTGCCCGACCTCGGCGACCTCGTCGACATGGCAGGTCATCTGCCACACCCGCCGCCAGACCGCGTCCATCTCGCGGTCGTGCCAGTCCTGGCTGAAGTACCTCTCCACTCCGATGTCGGCCGTCGAGGTCGCCGCTGGCGGGTACTCCGTTCGGAGCACATCGGGGGCCGCGACCCGGTCCGCGGCGAGAACGTCTTGCACGGACGGACCGGGAGATCGGCGCGCGGTCACGATCCGACCGTGGCCCCGACCTGAGACCCTGCGCCCTCGAACGCGATGCCCTCGTAATCGTTCTGCGCGACCTCAGTGATGCGGTTGCGGAACTTGGGAGCACCGCCGTTGTAGACGAGGTGGCGCACTCTGCCGTGTTCGTGACCAGGGACGTTGGAGTTGTAGCCGGTGAACCACCCCTGCGCCTTGCGCATCAGCATCACCGAGTACATGTCGGCCACGTGCTGGGTCCACTCCTCTTCGGCCTCGGGTGTCGCCTCCATCCGCGTGAACCCGTGGTCGAAGACGTACTGCACCAGCTCGGTGGTCCAGTCGACGGCGATCTCGATGCCGCGCGGGTAATTGGTGGACGCCGACCCGCTCTGGGGACCGGCGACGGTGATCATGTTGGGGAAACCGCTCACCTGCATCCCGAGGTACGTGATGGGACCGTCCGCCCACTTGTCGCGGAGCTTCTGCCCACCGGCCCCCTGGATGTCGATGTGGTCGAACGAGCCGGTGATCGCATCGAACCCCGTCGCGTAGACGATGACGTCGAACTCCCGCTCCTGGTCCGTGGTCTGGATCCCGCGGGCGGTGATGCGCTCGATCGGCGTCTCCTGGAGGTCGACCAACGTCGTGCTCGGGTGGTTGTACGCCTCGTAGTAGTTGGTCTCGAGCGGCACCCGTTGAACGCCGAAACCGTGGTCGGTCGGGATCAGCTTCTCGGCGACGGAGGGATCGTCGACCCGACTGCGGATCTTCTCGGCGATGAACTCCGACAGCTCGGCGTTGGCGTCCTCGTCCGTCCAGATCTCCCGGAAGTTCGCCATCCAGATGCCGAAGCCGGGTTCGTCGTAGAGCTTCTCCCACATCGCCCACCGTTCCTCCGGGGACACGTTGAAGAAGCCCCGGCGGTCTGGCTCGTGCTCGAAGCCACCCGGTGTGCGTGCGCAGGTCGCGAAGATGTCGTCGTAGCGCCGCCGGATGTCGTCCATCTCCGCATCGGAGATCTCGCTGTTGTGAAGCGGTGCCGCCCAGTTGGGGCGACGCTGGAACACCGTCAGCGACCCCACTTTCCCGGCCAGTGCGCCGATGACCTGCACGCCGGTCGCGCCCGTCCCGACGACCGCCACCCGCTTGTCCGTGAGATCCATCGGCTCGTGGGGCCAGTCATAGGTGTGGAAGGACCGTCCTTCGAAGCCCTCCACGCCCTCGATGCGGGGCATCGTCGGTGCAGACAGCAGCCCGAGCGCTGAGAGGAGGAAACGCGTCGTGATCTCGCGACAGTCGCTGAGGCCGAGATTCCAGGAATGGTTCTCGTCGTCGAATTGGGCATACTCGAGCCGGCAGTCGAACTGCATGTGCGGCCTCAGGTCGTGCTTGTCCGCGACGTGATTGAGGTACTTCAGGTTCTCCGGTTGGGGGGAGAACCTCTCCTTCCAGTGCCACTCGTCGAGCAACTCGCGGTCGAAGGAGTAGCCGTACGTGTAGCTCTCGGAGTCGAACCGGCATCCGGGGTAGCGGTTGTTGTACCAGGTGCCGCCGAGGTCCGAGCTTCCCTCGAGCACCGTG
>CAYUBX010000051.1:10798-11135 GCA_964443165.1 uncultured Acidimicrobiales bacterium | reverse complement strand
TGGGCCAGCGGTATGAATCGGTGGCGTCGATGATCCGACCGGCGGCGGGCGGGCCGATGAGACCACCGAGTCCCTGCGTCGTGTAGAGGAGCCCCATCAGCGAACCGAGACCCACCACCCCGAAGCGGTCGGCGAGAACGAGTGGGCTCACCGCGACGAAGCACCCATAGCCGGTCCCGAGTACGAGAACGAACAGGACCAGCGCGGCGTACGACGAGCCCGCGACCAGCCAGACCAGGTAGCCGAGCGGGTACATCACGATCCCGGCGCGGAAGAGCCGAAACGTCCCGTACCGCGTCGACAGTGCACCGAACGCGATGCGCGTGATCACGCTGGA
>CAYUBX010000051.1:0-10788 GCA_964443165.1 uncultured Acidimicrobiales bacterium | reverse complement strand
CGAGGAGTCCGACGAGCCAGGCGGCGGCCGAGGCCGAGATGCCTTCGTCCTTGGCGTACGGCACGAGGAAGACGAACGGCACGAAAAGCGCCAGGCCCGAGCACATCGCCGCCGCCCAGAGGCGCCGGAAGATGGGTGACGCGGCAGCCTCTCGGACTCTCGAGGGTGCGGCCCCGGCGGCGCCGGGTGCCCGTGCGATCAGCAGCGTGCAGCCCACCAAGATCAGCGCGCCTGTGACGGCCAGGATCCGGAAGGTGGTCCGCCACTCGTAGCTCTCGAGCAGCCGAGTGGCGAGCGGGTTCATCACGAGGGTGCCGACGCCGATGCCAGCGACCGCGATGCCGACGGCAGTCGCGCGCCGCCGTTCGAACCAGCCGCCGACCGTCGCCACCATCGGGATATAGGCGCAGGCCGCCGCCGTGCCCGCCCCCGCGCCATACGTGACGTACCCCACTCCGATCGAGTTGACGCTGCTGGTGATCATCAGTCCGCCGAACAAGAAGACGGCGCCGGCGAGCATGACCGGCCGGGGTCCGTATCGATCGGACAGCCGACCGGTGATGAGGCTCAACCAGAAGAAGGCGAAGGTGGTGACACCGAACACCACGGCTGTCTCACCCTTGCCGGTGCCGAAGTCCTCGGCCATCTCCTCGAAGAACGACCCGAAGCTGTAGACGGTGCCGAGCGTGACCGCAGACGCCAAGAACGTGGCCGCGACGGTGAGCCAGGCGCGCGGCGAATCGAGCAGGTCGGCGTCGGACATCGGCCGCGAACCCTACAGCTCAACCCGCATCGATCACCCGGAAGGCCTCGGCGAGTCGGCCGACGGGAAATCCGCCCTTCTCAGCGGTCCTCGACGACCACTCGCGCAGCCGTTCCTCGAGACCGTCGAAACCCGAGGTCTGGCTGTGGTGCGCTTTGAGCGCCGCGACCTTCTGGGGAAACGTTGCGGTGATGTCGACGTAGAGCGTGGGGTTCTGGGCGGTCATCCATACCTCTCGCACGTGGTGCGGTTGGTGACCCTCGTCGAGCAGCTCCGGGAATGCTCGCGGGTTCCGCGAGTCTGGGTACACGGCCGCCATGGTCGCGTGCGCGGTGGCTATGTGGTCGGGGTGCGAGCGGTAGATGAAGTCCCAGTTAGCGGCGGTGTCCTGGCTCACCACCACGTCGGGCTTCACAATCCGGATCACGCGAGCGATGTCGCGCCGGAGGGCAAGGTCGGCGACGACCATCCCATCGGGGTGACGAAGCCAGTGAATCTCGCTCACCCCCACCTCCGCCGCGGCCGCGGTCTGCTCGGCCTCGCGCAGGGCGGCGAGATCCTCCTGGGAATGCGTCAGGCCGTCGTCGCCGGCGTCACCGGACGTCACCAGGCAGTAGGCGACGTGGGTTCCGGCCGCGGTGAGCGCCGCCATCGTTCCCGCCGTTCCGAAATCGATGTCATCGGGGTGCGCGACGATCACCAGCAGCCGCTCCGGCGCGTCGACGTCACCGTCGGCAGTGGGGATGGTTCCTGGCACCGGAACCGCTCGTCAGGCCGACGTCGGCTGAGTGGTCGTGGTGCTCGCTGGCGGATCGGCCTCGGGCGGAAGGATCAGCTGGGCCCGGCGGATGTACTCCTCCGCCTCCAGCACAGCCTCCTGATACCCGGCGAGATCACCGGCGCGCAGCGCGGCGTCCGCCCGATCGAAGGCCTCGCGAGCCAGCTCGATCAGCTCGATCAGCCCCGCATCCTCGTCCGGTGCCGGCGCGGGCGCCGGGTCGTCTGGCGCATCTGGCTCGGCCGGTTCGGGGGGCGGGGCCTGGGTCGGCTCATCGGCAAGCTCGTCCTGCTGAGTCCCGAGTGAGGTCGGTGTGTCGAGGTCGATCGAGAGACCAGGCACTGCGAGTGCGAGCGCCTCCTCGAAGCTGTTGCCGATCACCACCCGGTCGCCGACGCCCACGATCACCTTCTGGAGCTCGGGAATCGCTGTGGAGCCGGTGGCTTCGACATACAGCGGTCGCACATAGACAAGCGAGTCCTGAACGGGGATCAGCAGCAGGTTGCCCTGGCGGACCACCGAACCGTCGCGGTTGAGAAGGGTGATCTGACTGGAGATCTCCTCCTCCGTCTGGATGTTGGAGTTGAACTGCGCGGGGCCGTCGACCTGGGTCTCGGAGTTGATCTCGAAGATCTCGATCTCGCCGTATCGGGCCGGGTCGCTGTGCACGACCATGAAGCCCTCGAGATTTCGTCTCGTGTCGTCGTCGGAGAACGGCACGAACGGCCGGAACATCACGAACGACTCTTCGGTCTCGCCCGGAAGCCGCATCAGCAGGTACTGCGGTGCGATACGCACCTCGGCGCTGCTGACGACGACGCCCTGCTCGTCGCTCACCTGCTCCTGGGCCACCTGGCCGACGATGTTGCCCGGATCCTGGGCCACCGCCCATGCGCCCGCGGCGTCGTAGAACTCCGACGCGCCGTTGATGCGGTACCGGCCCCACATGTCGGTCTGGATGCGGAACAGATCCTCGGGATAGCGGAAGTGCTCCCGCAGCGCGTCGGACGGCTCCTCATCAGAGAAGAGGGCCGGGAACTGCTTGCGGTAGCTCTGAGCCAGCGGGTCCTCGGGATCGATGATGTAGAAACTGACCGTGCCGTCGAAGGCATCGATCACGACCTTCACCGAGTTACGGATGTAGTTGAGGCCGCCATCGCGCAGATCGGCGCCCGGGGTGGCGGCGTTCTGGTTGATCCGCTGCGCGTACGGGAACCTCGACGTGGTGGTGTAGGCGTCGAGGACCCAGACGACCTCGCCCTCGACGACGGCCGGGTACGGGTCGCGGTCGTACTCGAGGAACGGCGCCAGAGTCCTGGCCCGATCGATCACGTCGCGGATGTACATGATCCGACTGTCGCCCTGGACCTCACCGGAGATGAGGATGTTGGGCTCGGCGAAGCGAAGAGCGAAGGCCGCTCGGCGGAACAGGCCGCCGACGCCGACACCGTCGGCCCCGTCGTAGCGGGTGACCTCGGTGGTGTCATCGGCCTGCTGGAAGTCCACCTCGTCGCGCTCGGCCCCGACGATCGCGTACCCGCCGAGATCCTCACCGAAGTACAGACCGGGCCGCGTGACGAGCAGACTGCTGGCGCCGTCGGCCGTGTCGACCGGGATGTCCGCCAGCACATAGGCCGGCCGGCCGTTGGCATCGACCGCGTTGGACGGAGCGGCGGTGAGGCCATACCCGTGGGTGAACGCGATGTGCTCGGATTCCCACGATTCGTTGGGAAGGTCCTTCTGGTTGAGCTCGCGCGCCGCGATCACGACCTGGGTGAGCTGGCCGTCGATCTCGTAGCGGTCCACGTCGATGTCGCGGAAGTCGTAGAAGCTCTTGATGCCCTGCGTCTGCTGGAAGGTGTCCTTGACCACGGCGGGGTCGAGCAACCGGACATTGCGAACGGTGGCGAGGTTGTCCGAGACGTCGGACGCTTTCAGGTCCGGTGTGAAGTCGAACGTCTTGGCGTCGACGGCGTCGAGCCCCATGGCGATCCGCGTCGCGTTGATGTTTCGAGCGATGTACGGCGCCTCTTTGGTGGACTCGGACGGTTCGACCTGGAACCGCTGCACGAACGCCGGATAAATCGTGCCCGCGAGGCTGGTGGTGACCGCCCACAAGCCCACGGCGATGATCGGGTAGGTGAAGCCTCGGCGCCAGATGTTGAAGACCAGCAAGCCGAATGCGAACACGCTGATGATGATCAAGAGGCGCAGCGCCGGGAGCTGCGCCTTCACGTCGGTGTATGTCGCGCCATCGACGAAGCCGCGGCCCGAGAGCGTCAGCTCGAACTGATCGAGGTAGTAGCCGACCGCCTTCGCGAGAGCCAACAGGCCCAGGAGCAAGGACAGGTGGGCCTTGACCTGCGGGGTGACCCGCTGGCCGGCACGGGTCTGCACCCGGATCCCGCCGTTGAGGTAGTGCTGCGCGGCCGTGACGATGAAGACGATGAGGATCGCCGCAAACGCCCAGCTCACCACGAAGGTGAGGAACGGGAGCTGAAAGACGTAGAAGCCGACGTCGCGGCCGAACTGGGGATCCTCGATGCCGAAGTCGACCCGGTTGACGAAGAAGAGCCACGACTGCCACTGCGACGACACTCCGGCGCCGGCGATGATCGCGAAGATGAGCGAGATGCCGAATCGGACGAGCCCGGCGCGTCGCCCGATCACCTGGTGCCAGCGGCGAACCAGATCCTCTTCGGGACCGGGTGGTCGCACCGACGGCGCGAGGCGATCGGCGATGTAGAGATTGACCCACAGCAGGACGAAGAAGATCGCTGTGAACAACAGGCCGAGCCCGACGCGCGCCCAGAGGACTTTGCGCCACACCGACGCGAACCCGAGCGAGTCGAACCACAGGTAGTCGGTCCAGAAGCCCGCCAACCCCCTCAAGGAGGTGATGAAGACCAGGAGCGAGATGACGGCAACGACGAGGACGATCCGGCCCCGGTTGCCCCGCCGCTTGGACCGCGACGGCATTTCCTCAGGAGGTCGCATACCGCTCAGAGGCTACTGGTCTGCCGCGACAACCAGACCGCGACAGCCGGGTCTCGCGGGGGCCATCACGTCGCCCGTCGGGAACGGATCACCGGCGAAGACGTCGGTGGCGAGGGTGTTGTCGTAGCACTCGGCGCCGCAGCACCCCTGCTCGGGGACCAGCCAGCGAACCGGTGTGCCCTCGGGGACCGATGACAGCACTCCCAGACCATATGCAGCAGCGACTGAGTCGGTCGCCACGACGCCGGCCCGATCGCGACGCCACTCCCGGTAGGCCGAGCGCACGCGTCGTTCGAGCTGATCCGGTTCGTGGAGCTGACCCACCACGCGCGCTCGGAGCGCGCCACCCACTTCGGAGCCGACCGCCTTGACGACAGGGGCGATGTCGGTGTCCGAACCGGTCGCACCACGCGAGGCCGCGTCGCTGAGCAGGTCGCGAATTGCCTCCCCATAGACGCGATCGGTGGAGGGCGGGATCAGCTTCTCGACGTCGTCCACACCATCGGGGTGCCGCCGCAGCACGTCCAGCACCTCGTTGAGCTGATCGCTCAGCACCCGCTTCAGCGCGAGCACCGCGTCAGGTGCCAGCTCATCGAGCACGGCATCGCGGGCAGCGAGCTGCTCGGCCGCCCTCTGCGGAACCAGCTCGCTCTCGGGAGCGGGGTCGTCACCGTCGATGATCGGAATCTCCGACGTTCGCTCCATCACCTCGCGCGCCTGCGCGACAGCGTCGGCGCGCGACTCTCGGATGCGGGCGAACAACTCATCGATGTCGCCGGCCTCACGTGGTGGAACGAGAGGCACCGGCTCGTCCGCCGGACCGAACTCCTCCATCACCGGCGTGAACTCGACGACCGTCTCGCCGGCCTCGTCGGTCTCCTCGAAGAGCTGTCGACGCTCCGCCTGGCGGATCTCGTCGATGGCGTCGCCCTCAGGGAGCTGCGGATCGACCTCGTCGTCCACCTCCGGGTCGTCCTCAGCGTCGAGATCCGCGCGCCTCGCCTGCAGGTCGATGACCGTTCCGCCATCGGCGACCCCATCGCCGGCGGGCTCCTCTTCCACCTCGGGATCGAGCTCGGCCGAGTCCGTCGCCTCGTCGACCTGCACGTCGGCCGATTCCTCGACCGCCTCGGTGGCCCTGACCTCGGCGTCCGTCGGGAGTTCCTCCTCGACCTCGGCCCGTGCTGGCTCCTCGAGCCGCCCCGCCATCTCCGGAGCGACGTAGGGCTCGGGTTCGAGGGGCACCTGCTCGCCGGCCCGCATGGCTGCAGCGCGAGCGGTGGGAACGGAACGGTCGACCTCGCCGATGCTCGCGGCGAGCAGCTCCTCGATGGTTCCGTACGCCGTGCGAAGTTCTTTGATGCCGGCCTTGAGCTGTGCCAGCTCGCGTCGCGCGAGCTGGCGCTTCTCGGCCAGGTTCGACAGCACGCGCTCGCGGATCTCGCGCGCCTCTTCCACCATGGCCCGCCCGTCGGCACGCGCCTCCTCGAGTTCGTCGGCGGCCGCCACCCGCATCTCGTGCGCTTCGGTCTCGGCCGCGGCCACGATGTCGACCCGCTCTTGCTGGGCCCGGGAACGCTGTGCGGTCACCTCGTCCTGGGCGTCGCGGAGCATCTTCGCGACGGCGTCTTCCGCCTTGGCCCGGATGTCCTGCGCTGCGTCCTCGGCGGCCTGCAGAACCCGACCCGCCTCGTCCCCCACAACCTCGTTCGCCGTCAGTGGAGCGGCGACAACCGCGGCGCCGTTCGACTCAGCGTGATGGGCAGCGGCGTCGGCCGCGCCGGTGAGTCGAGCCATCTCCTCCGACACGCGAAGCAGATAGGCCTGCACTTCGTGGGTGTCGTAGCCGCGAAACGCGTGCGAGAAGTTCGCTCGTTTCACGCTGTCGGGGTCGAGACTCACGGTTCCGTGACCGTTCTGAACCATGATCGCCGAGGGTACCGATGGTCAGGGAGTGAAACGAGATATGCCCTCGGTGTTGCCACCACGTTCCTGAATTGCATCGAGCGCGTCATCCAGGGTCGCCACGGCGACCACATCGAGCCGGTCGCCAATGATCTCGATCGCTTCCTCGTCATCGACGGCGGGCACGAGGAAGAGGTCGGCGCCTTCGCGCAGCACAGCGTGGCTCTTCTGCTCGATCCCCCCGATGGGGCCGACGTTGCCGAGAGGGTCGATGGTGCCCGTGGCGACCACGTTGAGCCCGCCCGTGAGCTCTTCGGGCGTGAGGATGTCGAGCACCGTGAGGGTCAGGGCCAGGCCAGCTGACGGTCCCCCGATCCGCTGGATATCCACATCGAGGTCGAACGGCATCTCCACCATCTCCACGAACGTGCTGATCGAGACGCCGAGAAAGGCGTTGCCTTCCCGCTCCGCGAGGACCACGGTCTCCTCGCGGGTCGTCTCGTCGATCTGCAGCACCGTGAAGGTGAAGGAGTCGCCGGGGCGCTTGGCCTGGACCTGCGCGACGAGGTCGAGGGACGTCAGGACCGGCTCACCCTCCGCTTCGATGATCACGTCGCCGATGGAGACGGACTCCTCGGCAGGAGTGTCCTCGGCGACGAACTGAATGAGCGCGCCCGCCTCGGTGATCACGTCATACCCGAGACGTTCGAGGGCGACGCGAGATGCGATGTCGAGCGACTGCGCCATCTGCTGCCGCCCGAGTGTGCGGTTCTGCTCGATGGTGCGATCGCCGAGCACGTCCTCTCGATCCTGAACCTGAATCGCGTCGTCGAACCACCCACCGATCAACTCGAGCAGGCTGGGATCGAGGTTCGACCGCACCGTGACGAGCCGGATCTCGGACTCGGACGGGTAGCTGTCCGTCCCGCTCACGCTCACGACGGGCTCGATGTCGACGGTGCCGCCCGGCGCGGTGAGCACCTTGTCGCCCAGGTGAATGCGGTCGAGAAGGAGCACGGCCATCAGGCCGACCGCACCAAGAACCGCGATCGCGACCAGCCACTTGGGCGCACCGCGCGGTGGCGGCGCGACCGGGTCGGCGTACCGTGGAGTGAACTGCTCGTCGGAATCCGTCTGGGTCACAGGCTCACCAGCGTGCCACGCTGGATCGGGTGATCCACATGCAGCGATCCCGGACCGGGCCGGCGCCCCGCACTGGAGAGTGAGCGAGTGACCGATTCGTACGAGACGAGCGACGGGGACATCACTCCGGCCGCCGACTCGTCGGTCGCGCCCGCTGCAGCACCAGCGCCCAGCGATGCGCTTCGGGACGTATACGTCGGGACCTGGCGGGACCCAGCCGGGGATCCGCTGCCCCACAAGCCGTACAAGGGAACCCCCATCTGGCGCCGGCTCGTGGCGCTCGTCGGCCTGGGAGCGTTCTCGGTTCTCGGCGGCATCGTCATCGCTCTCACCATCGCTGCATTGATCGCCACCGCGGCGATCGTTCTTCAGCTCGTCATCAGTTGACCTCCGCGCGCGACCGGCGGGTGGCCGCGGCGTCGGCGGGTCACACGGGCGACGAAGAGGCGGCTCGGGCTGCACTCGTCGACGAAGACGCCGGCGTCCGAGCCGCGGCGTCGGGAGCGCTTGCCCGGCTGGGAGCGCTGACCATCGACGATGCGCGTGTCCTTCTCGCGGACCCTGCGGCCGAGGTGCGCCGCCGCGCCGCCGAGTGCAGCATCCAGCTCGACATCGACCTGATCGGCCTACTGGGCGATCCGGACCCATCGGTGGCCGAAGCGGCAGCCTTCGCACTCGGTGAACGCGAGCACGATGCATCCCCGATCCCCGCGCTCGCCAAGATGTCCCAACAGCACGAGAACGACCTCTGTCGCGAGAGCGCGGTCGCCGCACTCGGAGCGCTCGCCGCGAACCCCGATGCCGATCAGACGGCGGTCATCGACGCCCTTCTTCGAGCGCTCGACGACAAAGCGACGATCCGACGTCGAGCGATCATCGGCCTCCACCAGTTCACCGACGACAGCGCCGAGGCCGCGGTACGGGCAGCGCTCGACGACAGGGACCGCCAGGTCAGGGCGCTGGCCGCGGACCTCCTCGGGGTGCCGCCCGACTGAACCGGCGGGTCAGCCTCTCAACGCCGCCCAGATCTTCTCCGGCGTGATCGGAGTCTCCAGGTGCGTCACACCGAAGGGCGTCAGCGCGTCGACGACGGCGTTATACACGGCCGGAATCGCACCGACCGTGCCCGACTCCCCCACGCCCTTGGCGCCGAGCGGATTGACCCAGGTCGGGGTCTCGAGGTGGACCAGGTCGTAGCTGGGCACCTCCGCCGCGGACGGCACCAGGTAGTCCATGAAGTTGGCGGTGAGGAGGTTGCCGTCCTCGTCGTAACGGATCTCCTCCAACAACACCTGGGCGACACCCTGGGCCATGCCGCCGTGCACCTGCCCGTCGGCGACGAGCGGATTGAGGATCCGCCCGGCGTCGTCGACACCGAGGAGCTGCACGAGCTCGACACCACCGGTGGCGGTGTCGACTTCGACCACGGCGACGTGGCAACCACAAGGGAAGGTGGGCATCGGGGCCGAGAAGTCGTTCTCTTCACGAAGCGGCGCGTCACTGGCCGCGGCGATCTGCGCCCACCCGACGCTTCGTGCGGGCGTGCCGGCAACGTGGAACGACCCCGCCTCCTCGGCGAACTCGATGTCCTCGGGGGCAGCCTCGAGGAGAGATGCAGCCACCGGCTTGGCGGCGTCGACCAGCTGACCGGACGCTTCGGACAACGCGGATCCAGCGAGCTGCACGGAGCGCGATCCCACGGTGAGCCCGCCCCTGTCGACGAGATCGGTGTCGCCTGCGACCACCTCCACGTCGTCGAGCGCCACGCCCAGGCGATCGGCCACGAGCATCGCCCAGGTGGTCTCGTGGCCCTGACCGAACGCGGTGGCCCCGCTCACCACGCGCATCCGTCCGCCATCGACGAGCTCCACCGATCCGAACTCGCTGCCCGGGCCACCGGCGGTGATCTCCACATACATGGCGACACCGATCCCGAGCTGCCGGTCGGCATCGGAACCTCGCTGGCCGGCCTGCCGAGCGCGCAGTGCGTCGTAGTCGACCGCGTCGAGAGCCAAGCGAAGGGCCTCGGGATAGTCACCGACGTCGTATGGCGTTCCGATGCCCGTGGTGTAGGCGTCGGTGAAACGCGGGATGAGGTTGATGCGCCTCACCTCGGCGGCATCCATTCCGATCTCGGCCGCGTACCGGGCGATCATTCGCTCGATCGCCGTCGCCGCCTCGGGCCGGCCGGCCCCCCGGTACGCGGTGGTGCTGACGGTGTTGGTGACCACGGTGGTTCCGGTGAACCCCACGTTGGTGATGTCGTACGTGCCGCACAACATCCGCTGGGTCATGCCGGCGAGAACAGCTCCGATGATCGGGTAGGCCCCAGCGTCCTGGAACACGTCGAGTTGGTACGCCGTGATGCGCCCGTCGCGTGTTCCGCCGAGGCGAGCACGTTGCCGCTGCCCACGGCCGTGCGGCATGGCCATCACGTTTTCGGTGCGGGTCTCTGTCCAGCGCACCGGGCGGCCGAGCGCCCGTGCGTAGAAGCCCAGAACGAGTTCTTCTGGGTAGGTGCGCGACTTCGCGCCAAACCCACCACCGACATCGGGGACCACCACGCGGACCTGATCCGGCTCGAGATCGTAGATCTGGGCGAGGAGGCCCTTGGTGGGGTGGCTGCCCTGACACGCCGAGTAGTGCACCAGCCGGCCCTCGTCGGTCCACCAGGCAACGCCGGCACGCGGCTCGATCGGTGCCCCGGTGAGCCGCTGGTTGGTGATCCGCTCCTCGACGATGACTTCGCACTCGGAGAAGTCGGCCATGTCGTCCGAGGCCATCCGGCTCAACACGTTGGTGCCGTGATCGGGGAACAACACCACCTCGTCGCGCGCGGAGTCCTCCACATCGATGACGGCGGGGATGGTGTCGTAGTCGACGATCACCATCTCCATGGCGTCGAGCGCCTGAGCCTTGCTCTCCGCCAGCACCGCGACGACGGGCTGCCCGACATACCGGACGATGTCGGATGCGACGTAGGGCCGACGCATCTCCTCGGGGAAGATCGGCAGCACGTTGGGCGCGGTGCCCATCTCGGCGATGTCAGCACCCGTGAACACACCGGCGACACCGGGCATCGACCGTGCGTCTTCGACGTCGAGTTCGATAATGCGGCCGTGAGCGACGGTCGACCGCACATAGACGAGACGCTTCCCATACTGGCCTCGATCTGTCACGGACATAAGCTGCCGGCTTGAGG
>CAYUBX010000050.1:10645-11167 GCA_964443165.1 uncultured Acidimicrobiales bacterium | reverse complement strand
TCCGCCGGTGATCCAGTCGGGTGTTCGGAGATCGACTTCCGATCCCAGCCGAAGCCGGGTCGCCAAGCCCCCCGAATCAAGATCGAAGATCACCCGTTGCCCCTGTCTGAGCATGCGAAAGACCGAGCCCTCGAGGGCATCGTCGGCCAGCTCGTGTTCGGCTCGATCCACATCGTCGACCACCACGCCCGTTCGGGACTGCGGGTCGTATGACTTGATCACGCCTTGCATGTCACGCCTCCAGGTGCGACCTCGAACGCGACACCAGTGGAGGGAAGCCCTTCGCCGACGCCGTTGTCCGCATGCTCGAAACCTCATCGCGCTGGGGGCGCGATGAGGCGGAAACAACTTATCAACAACTCCGACTTCGCCGAAGTACCCGGGCCACCGGGTTGCTGGTCGCCGAAAGCGGCACCGCTAGCATCGTCCTCCGTGGCTGTCGCCGAGATCATCTCCACAACCGATCTCATCGGAGTCGTGACCTCCTTTCGTGAGGCTCTGGGGACACATCGTGAGTCGATC
>CAYUBX010000050.1:6100-10635 GCA_964443165.1 uncultured Acidimicrobiales bacterium | reverse complement strand
CTCGGTGCCGCCGACCTCGGGCGAGCGATCGCCACGTTCGGCGAGGCGCTGGCGGAGCACCAGGAGGCCATCAATCGACTGAACGTCTACCCGGTGCCCGACGGCGACACCGGTACGAACATGACGTTGACGGTCGGATCGGTGCTCGAAGAGCTCGATGGAGTGGACGCCGAGGACCTTTCGGCGGTGTGCCAGGCCATCTCCCACGGCTCGCTCATGGGGGCGCGAGGCAACAGTGGGGTGATCCTGAGTCAGGTGCTGCGTGGGCTCGCATCCGCGTTCGCCGAGGTGACGGAAATCGACGGGAACGCCTTTGCCACTGCTCTGAGCGAAGCCAGCGTGGCCGCCGACGGTGCGGTGATGAAGCCGGTGGAGGGCACGATCCTCACCGTCGTCCGCGAGTCCGCCAAAGGGGCGCGCGATGCGAGCGGGGGTCTCGTCGACGTTCTCGATGCGGCGCTCGCGGCAGGCGAAGCCGCGCTCGAGCGCACGCCCGAACAGCTTCCCGTCCTCAAAGAGGCCGGCGTTGTGGACGCGGGTGGCGCTGGATACCTGCTGCTCCTGCACGCCGCGCTTCACGTCGTCGACGGGCGCCCTCTGCCCGAGGCCTCCGAACAACCGGAGATGGTGGCGGCGGTCATCGATCGTCCCGACGACCACGACGCCGTGTCCGAGCTTCGCTACGAGGTGATGTACCTCCTCGACGCAGACGACGAACTCATCGGCGGCTTCAAGGACGTGTGGGCGGGTCTCGGTGATTCGATCGTCGTGGTCGGAGGCGACGGCCTCTGGAATTGCCACATCCACACCGACGACATCGGACCCACCATCGAGGCCGGCATCGACGTCGGTCGACCGCGCCAGATCCGCGTGACCGACCTCGCCGAGGAGGTGCTCGAGGAGCAGTGGGTTCGAGAAGCGGCCGCCGCCGGTGCCGCTTCGCTTCCCGAAGCCGACCCGGTTCCGTGCGCAGTCGTCGCGGTGTCGCCTGCTGCGGGGATCGGACGGATCTTCCACTCGCTCGGTGTGCAGGAGCTGGTGGTCGGGGGCCAGACGATGAATCCGTCCACCGCCGAACTGCTCGAGGCGGTTGAGCGAGCTCCCGCCGATCACGTGGTGATCCTCCCCAACAACTCCAACATCGTCGCGGTGGCCGAGCGGGTGGATGCCGAGACTTCCAAGACGGTCAGCGTGGTGCCGACGACGTCGGTCCCCGAGGGCTTCGCGAGCCTTCTCGCCTACGACCCCGAGGCCGACGCCCCAGCGAACGCCGGCGCGATGGCCGAGGTCGCCGAGGCGGTCGTCGTGGGCGAGGTCACACGAGCCGTGCGCGACACCTCGACGGATGCGGGCGAGGTCGTGGAGGGCGATTGGATCGGGCTCGATCGCAGCGGGGTTCGCAGCATCGCATCCGATGTGTCGGCTGCCGCCACCTCCCTGCTCGACACGCTGATCGCGCCAGAGCATGAGATCCTCTCCCTCATCGAGGGCGAAGGAGCAGGCGACGCCGAGACGCGCTCCATCACTCAGTGGCTCCACGAGACGCACCCTGGCGTCGAAGCCGAGATCCACCATGGCGGTCAGGAGCACTACCCGTACCTGTTCGGGATCGAATAGGTAGGCGGGCCGACAGTGGAGCCACCTCTGTCGCTACGGGATCTCGACGAGATCCCCGTGGACCGCCTGAAGGGCGTGGGCGACAAGCGGCGCGAGTCCCTTGTGCAGGTCGAGATCGCCACGGTGTTCGACCTGCTCACCCACTATCCCCGCCGCTACATCGACCGCACGAGGGAGGCCCGCATCGCCGATGTGCTGGTGGGGGAGGAGGCGATGGTCGTCGCAGAGGTGCACCGCGTCGACGGTCGCCGGCTCGGCAATCGCCGACACCTCGTCCAGGTCGACGTCCGAGACGACAGCGGTCGCTTGAGGTTGTCGTTCTTCAACCAGCAGTGGAGATCGAAACAGCTGTATCCGGGCCTGGTTGTCGCGCTCTTCGGCAAGGTCGATGTGTTCCGCGGCAGCAAGCAGATGACCAATCCAGTGGTCGATCTCGTCGGCGACCGCACCGGCATCATCGTTCCGGTGTACCCGCAGTCGGAGAAGGCGGGGCTCATGACATGGGACCTGGCCCGGTGGGTGGCCGAGGCGCTCCGTCGCTGTCATCCGCGTGGCGTGGCCGACCCCCTTCCAGAGGGTCTGCTCGACGAGCTCGATCTGATCGATCGCGGCGCTGCGCTGTCGATGATCCACCAGCCCGAGGTACTGACCGACGTCCAGGCGGCCCGCAATCGCCTCGTGTTCGACGAGTTGCTGCGGGTACAGCTGGTGCTCCGTCAGCGAAAGCTCGCGCTCGAGGCCGCCTCCACGGGCATCGCGCACGCAACCGATGGAGCCCTGGTGCGACGCCTGGCCGATGAGCTGCCGTTCGAGTTCACGGCAGCGCAGTCGCGGACGATCGGCGAGATCGACGAGGACCTCGCGGTGGTCCGGCCGATGCACCGGCTGCTGCAGGGCGACGTCGGAGCCGGAAAGACGCTCGTTGCGCTGCACGCCCTGCTCGTGGCCGTCCAGAACGGGCACCAGGGCGCGCTCATGGCGCCGACGGAGGTGCTCGCTGACCAGCACCATCTGTCGCTGCGGTCCTTTCTCGGGGACCTCGAGGTTCCGGACGAGGCGACGCTCACGGGGTCGCGGCCCCTGGTCGTGGAGCTGCTGACCAACCGGGTCGGTGCCGCCGCGCGCCGCCACATCTTCGCAGGCCTCGAGGATGGGTCCGTCGACATCGCCGTCGGGACGCACGCCCTCATCCAGGACGCGGTCTCGTTTCGCTCCCTCAGCGTCGTCGTGGTCGACGAGCAGCATCGCTTCGGGGTGGAGCAACGGGCCGTGCTGCGCGAGCACGGGAGAACGGACGGGCGAATGCCGCACCTGCTGGTGATGACGGCGACGCCCATTCCACGCACGGCAGCCATGACGGTCTACGGCGACCTCGACGTGTCGGTGCGCGACGAGCTGCCGCCGGGACGCACGCCCATCCAGACGAGCTGGGTGCGCGCTCCGCTCGACGAGGCGGGGATGTGGGACCACGTTCGTTCTGAGGTGGCGGCGGGTCGGCAGGCCTACGTCGTGTGCCCGCTCATCGAGGAGAGCGACAAGCTCGCCGCGAGTTCCGCCGAGAACACGCACGCCGAGCTCGCCAGCGGCGAGCTCGCGGGCCTCCGGCTCGGGCTCTTGCACGGCCGTCTCAAGTCGGCGGAGAAGGAGCTCATCATGGAGCTCTTCCGCTCGGGCGAGCTCGACGTCGTCGTGGCGACGACCGTCATCGAGGTCGGCGTCGATGTTCCCAACGCCACGACGATGGTGATCCTGTCCGCCGACCGCTTCGGTATCGCCCAGCTCCACCAGTTGCGGGGTCGCGTCGGGCGCGGCGTCCATGCCTCGCGCTGTTTTCTCGTCGCGACCTCCGATGAGCTCACCGAGGACGCCACGGCTCGACTCCTGGCGCTGGAGCGCACCACCGACGGGTTCGAGCTGGCCGAGGCCGACCTCGACCTCCGCGGGGAGGGAACCATCTTCGACCAGCACCAGTCGGGCCGGAACGATCTCAAGCTGGCGTCACTCGCCCGCGATCGGGAGTGGGTGGAGCGAGCGCGCCGAGTCGCCGAGTCGCTCGTGGACGAAGGCGGTGACCTCTCCGCTCATCCCGACGTCGCGGACGAGATCGAGTGGTTCATCTCCACTCGCGACGACGACGCCGAATTCCTCCTCCGCGGCTGAGCGCCCCTTCCGCCCGAGTCGTTCTGATGGGTTTTCGGTGCGGAATGACTCGGGGTGGCGCTAGACGTCGTCCTCGTCGCCGAGGACGATGTCCCAGCGGTCGTTGCAGTCCCGGCAGCGGTAGGCCGCGACGTCGCCCGGCTGGAACCCGTCGTCCGGATCGGGGTAGGAGATGAGGTGGCACACACCGCCGCAGTCCACGCACGTGATCGTCTCGGGAGCCTGCATCCCCCACGTTGTAACCGATCCGCAGAGGAGCGCGGCGACGATTGCGGCGAGTGATTGCGGGTGTGAGGAGCTGTCCCGACCTGTGGGTGAAGTGGTCCGCAGAGGAGCGAGGCGACGATTGCGGCGAATGACAGCGGGAGCTACAACCCACTCATGCGGATCATCGGCGGTTCCCACGGTGGGCGGCGGCTCGTAGCTGTCGATGGCACCCGGGTGCGACCGACCAGCGACCGGGTGCGAGAGGCGGTGTTCAACGCGCTGTTCAGCATGGGTCTGCCGGATGGGGCGCACGTCGTCGACGCGTTCGCCGGAACGGGTGCGCTGGGAATCGAGGCGTTGAGTCGTGGTGCAGCCAGCGTGACCTTCATCGACAACGACGGTGCCTCGTGCGCGGTGATCGAGCGAAACCTCGCTGACCTCGACCTCGCCGACCGGGCGACGGTGGTCCGGGGTGACGCCGTTCGCGGGATCGCCATGCAGGTGCACGATGTCGATCTGGTCCTCGCCGACCCTCCCTACGACTTCATCGA
>CAYUBX010000050.1:0-6090 GCA_964443165.1 uncultured Acidimicrobiales bacterium | reverse complement strand
GTCCCGACGCGATCGTCGTCATCGAGTCCGATCGCGCTGTGGAGCCTCCCGATGGCAGTTGGTGGGAGGTCCGGCGACAGAAGAAGTACGGCAAGGCGGTGGTGACGATTCTCGCCCTCTCCGGCGGTCGTGAGGACGAGAAGGAGACATAGGTCCCCGGCGCATTGGAGCCCGCGGGGCGGGCTTCGGTACCGTTTCGTACTGAATCAACCGAGGAGACCGCGTGGTCAAGGCGCTGTACCCGGGATCGTTCGATCCCGTTCACAACGGCCACATCGACATCGTCGCCACCGCGTCGCGCCTCTTCGACGAGGTGGTCATCGCGGCGATGCGCAATCCGTCGAAGTCGGCGCCGTTCTTCACCGATGAGGAGAGGGTGCGGCTGATCGAGGAGTCGACCGCGCATCTCGGCAACGTCACGGTGGTCGAGTTCGGCGAACTCGTGATCGATCTGGCGCATCGGCTCGAGATCGATCTGATCGTGAAGGGTCTCCGCAGCGTCACCGACTTCGACACCGAGATGCAGATGGCGCAGATGAATCGTTCGGTCGGCGGCGTCGACACGATGTTCCTTCCCGCCAAGAGCGGGGATGACTTCATCGCCTCGAAGTACATCCGCGAGATCACCAAGTTCGGCGGCGACTGCTCGCATCTCGTGCCCGAGCCGGTGGCGAAGATGCTCGTCAACAAGCGACGATCGTCATGACGGACGCCGAACCCACCGGGTTGACCGGTCCCGGCGCGGAGGCGCTGATCCGCCGCGCTGTCGGCATCATCTCGAGCGCGCGTCCGATGCCGCTGTCGACGTCGGTGATGATCAGCCGCGACGAGATCGTCGAACTGCTCGAGGAGGCAGTCGACGGTCTGCCCGAGGAGTGCCGCGAGGCCCGTTGGGTGCTTCGCGAGCGCGACGAGGTGCTGGCCAAGGCTCGTTCGGATGCCGACCTCATCATCGAGGAGGCTCGCGTTCGGGTCGCTCAGATGGTGCAGAAGACCGAGGTCGCGCGGGCGGCGGAACACAAGGCTCGACGGGTGGTGGAGACCGCGGAGACCCAAGCTCGCCGCCGTCGCAACGAGGTCGACGACTACTGTGATCAGCGCCTGGCGCAGTTCGACGCCGCGCTCGAACGAATTCACCAGACGGTCAATGCGGCACGCGAGAAGCTGCGTCCGCTGCCGCCCCCCGAACCGGTGGAGCCGGCTCCGACCGAGCAGACACCCGACCCAGGGGCAGCGTTCTTCGACCAGGACGTCGAGTGAGCAAGGCGGGCCCGCCGCAGCTGCGCGTCCCGCTCGAACGACTGCACCGACGCCCACCCGAGCGGGAGTGGTCGGTGGTCGTGCGCGCCGAGGAGCTGGTCGAGGCCGGCGAAGAGCTGAAGGTCGCGGACGTCCGGGTCTCCGAATCGTCCGATGTGGTGATCGACGTTGCCCTCGATCCCGTGAGCGAGGGCGTCATGGTGACGGGGTCCGTCACCAGCACGTGGTCGGGCGCGTGCGCTCGGTGCCTCGAGGCGGTCGAGCAGACGGCCACGGCAGACGTGGGAGAGGTGTTCGAGACCCGCCCGAGAGAGGGGGAGTCGTACCCGCTCGACGAGGAGTTCGCCGATCTGGCGCCGATGGTTCGTGACGCGGTGCTCCTCGAGTTGCCGATCGGTGCCGTGGGCTGCCCTCACCCAGACCCCTGTCCGCACCTTCCCGTCGAGCTGCAGGTCGCGGAGGACGAGGGCGACGAGCCGACCGAGGACGCGTTGGCGGATCCGCGATGGGCTGCCCTCGACCAACTCGTCTTCGATAGCGACGACCGAGACGCTGAGGCCGGCCCCGATCGCACCGGCTGAGTTTCGAACCGGACACCGACCCGGGTAGCATCGTCTCTCCGTGCCGATGTGTCCGGCATGGCATCGCGCCGTCGTTGGTGTTCGAGCCCCCGTGCAGGGTGTTCGGCACCGCGTCGGCGCCCCGTTTCGCGCAGGTCACTCCCGGTCCCCCGGCGAGAAATCCCGGTCCACCGGGCGACAATGAGGTCCACCATGGCCGTCCCGAAGAAGAAGACGTCGAAGTCAAAGACCCGGAGTCGCCGGGCCGCGGCCTGGAAGCTCGACCGTGCACCCAAGAGCACCTGCCCGCGGTGCAGCGCCACCAAGCTGCCGCATCGGGTGTGTGGCAACTGTGGGTGGTACGCCGGCCGCCAGGCCGTCGAGGTCGACTGATTTCGAGCGTGGCGATGCTTCCCGTCATCGTCGACGCCATGGGCGGCGACAACGCCCCGCAGGACATCGTTGCGGGCGCTGTCGCGGCTGTCGCCGATGGCATTCCCGTCGAGCTCGTCGGGCGGTCTGACGCTCTCGTCGGCATCGAGGGTGCCGGTGAGTTGACGTTGCACGAGGCGTCCGAGGTGATTGGCATGGCCGATGAGCCGGGCCGCGCCGTGCGCACGATGAAGGACAGTTCGATCGTGCGTGCGGCCGAGCGCGTGCGCGACGGTCAGGCCTCCGCATTCGTGAGTGCCGGCAATACCGGCGCCGTTGCGGCCGCCGCACTGCTCCGCATGAAGCGCCTGCGCGGCGTCAACCGACCAGCGATCGCCACCACTCTTCCTATTCCAGGCCGGACTCCGAAGATCCTGCTCGATTCCGGTGCCATGGCCGACTGCCAGCCCGACTGGTTGCATCAGTACGCCCGGATGGGGTCCGCGTTCGCACACATTCGCTACGAGATCGACCAGCCCTCCGTCGGGCTGCTGTCCATCGGGGAGGAGCCCGAGAAGGGCAATCTGTTGGTCAAAGAGACCCACAAGCTCCTGGCCGAGGACACGTCGATCAACTTCATCGGCAACGTCGAGGGTCGCGACGTCCTCGGCGGTGACGTCGAGGTCGTGGTGGCCGACGGATTCACGGGCAACGTGGTCCTGAAGACGCTCGAAGGCGCCATCGGGTTCCTGGTCGAGGAGATCGTGGCGCGCCTCACGGTTCCCGAGGCCGCTGACGTGGGTGCCGAGGCGTTGGGACATCTGGCCCCACTGGCTGCGGAGATGCACCCCGATGCCGTCGGTGGAGCGATGCTGTTGGGCGTCAACGGCGTGTGCATCATCAGCCACGGGTCCTCGAGCCCCACTGCGATCACCAACGCGGTGCGGGTGGCTCGCGACATGGTCGAGCGCGATCTCGTGGCTGAGTTGGCGGCTGCGGTCGCCCGCTGAGCGCCCCGATCGGCAGGCCCCCCGGACGACGGCCGAAACACACCCGTTGGGTGGCCACTGCGCGCTCTGCGTAGTATCTGAGGGGGGTGCAGGGATGGGGCTACAGTGGCCCAGTTCCCTGACCAGGCAGGAGGCACGTTGCCCGCCGAAACCCACTCTGAGCAGGATCCTTTCTCGCGCGACGAGATCCTCGATCTCATTCGCGACCAGCTCGCCGACATCCTCGAGATCGAGCCGGATCGGATCAGCGAGTCCTCGTCGTTCGTCGATGATCTCGACGCCGACTCTCTCGCGCTCATCGAGTTGGTCGAAGGCCGCGAGGAGGAGCTGTCGGAGCGCACCGGGGGGTTCCGCATCGAAGACGAGGACCTCGAGGAACTCAAGACCGTCCGGGACGCGATCGACTACGTCATGACGCGACTTGGCTGACGTGCTCGACATCGCCCCCGAGCTCGAGGCGCTCGCCGTCCGGTTGAACCACGCGTTCGCCGACCCTGCGCTGCTCGAGCGCGCGCTTGCTCATCGGAGCTGGTGCGCCGAAAACGGGGGTCAGCCGTCCAACGAGCGGCTCGAATTTCTGGGTGACGCAGTGCTCGGTTCCTGCATCACCGATCACATCTATCGCCGCTACCCCAACTTCTCCGAGGGTGAGCTGGCGAAGGTTCGCGCGGGCATCGTCAACGCATCGGTGCTCGCCGAGACGGCCGCAGACTACGGGCTCGGTTCCGACCTCCTGCTGGGCAACGGCGAGGACATGAGCGGTGGCCGCGAGAAGCCGTCGATCCTGAGCGACGGGTTCGAGGCGGTGATCGGTGCGATCTACCTCGATGGAGGTTGGGACGCCGCCCAGCGATTCATCATCGACGCGCTCGGGGATCGCATCGAAGGCGCGGCAGACAACCCCGGCATCCAGGACTACAAGACCCGCCTTCAGGAGATCGCGGCCCGCCACTACGGCGCGGTGCCGCGCTACGAGATCGACGACAGTGGGCCCGACCATCGCAAGAACTTCACCGCCCGCGTCGTGATCGGCGACGAGGTCCGGGGTTCTGGCAACGGCCGGTCGAAGAAGCAGGCGGAGCAGCGTGCAGCGGCCGATGCCTGGGAACGACTCCACGCGGTGATCACCGCCAACGCCACAGAAAGCAGGGGTGAGTCCGTCGATGGCTGAATTGCCGGAGATCGAGATCGCGCGCCGGGACCTCGACAAAGATGTCGGCGGTCGCAAGATCAAGGCAGTCGACGTACTGGGCGCCAAGCGCGTCGTCGACACCGCCTCCACGAAGAAGGCCTTCGGCGCGGCGCTCGAGGGTCGAAAGATCGCGTCGGTACGGCGAGCGGGACTCCATCTGGTCTTCCACGTTGGTGAGGAAGAGGCCATGGTCGCCGATCTCGGATCGGCGGGCCGGTTCCTTCGCGCCACCGCGAAGACCGACGTCGACAGCGACACTCAGGTGGTCATCACCTTCACCCAGGGCGGCCAGCTGCGGCTGCTCGACACGGCGGGCGAGGCGGAGCTGCGGATCATCCCGGCCGAAGAGCTCGCGGACAACTACCCGAACCTCGCCGCCCTCGGCTTCGACCCGGTGGACGAGCCGATGTCGTGGACCGTGTTCGGACAGCGGCTCGTTCGCGAGGACCGCACGCTGCGGCAGCTGCTGATGGACCCGAAGTTCGTGGTGGGCCTCGGGCCGGTCTACAGCGACGAGATTCTCCATGCAGCCCTGCTCCGGCACGACCGCAAGGCGAACGAGCTGATCACCCAGGAGATCCGCCGGTTGTACCGGGCGATCGTCGAGACGGTGCATAACGCGGTGAAGCACCGCGGAACCTCGCTCGACGGCTCGGCGGACGTGTTCGGCGAACCCGGCGGCTACAACGGGTACCTCGAGGTCCATCGACGAGCAGGGGAGCGGAGCCGCAACGGTCGCGGCGATGTCCTCAGCACCAAGATCGGTGGCGTCGTCCACTACTACTGCGACTACCAGGTGTAGTCGGCGGGGACGCTCGGCGTCCCCCCGCGCGGCCTGTTCGCGCGCAATGATGTCGGCTGCCTGCGGAACCATCGTTGGCGTGCCGTGCCTGGGAGTCGCGCGTGTTCCTGAAGTCGCTGACCATCAAGGGGTTCAAGTCCTTCGCCGACACGACGGTGCTGGACTTCGAGCCCGGCGTGACGGTGGTGGTGGGACCCAACGGCAGCGGGAAGTCCAACGTCGTGGACGCGATCGCCTGGGTCCTGGGAGCGCAGGGCCCGCGTACGTTGCGTTCGCAGAAGATGGACGACGTCGTGTTCGCCGGAACCTCCGAGCGGGCAGCACTCGGACGCGCCGAGGTCTCGCTGGTGATCGACAACAGCGCGGGCGTGCTTCCGGTGGAGTTCACCGAGGTCACCATCACGCGCACGCTCTACCGCACGGGCGACTCGGAGTACGCCCTCAATGGTGTGCCGTGCCGGCTGCTCGACATCCAGGAACTGCTCAGCGACGCGGGCGTCGGACGCCAGCAGCACATCATCGTGGCCCAAGGTCAGATCGATCAGGCGCTCAACGCCCGGCCCGAGGACCGACGCACGATCATCGAAGAGGCCGCCGGGATTCTGAAGTACCGCCGCCGCAAGGAACGCGCCGAGCGGCGGTTGGCCGGAACCGAGGCCAACCTCACCCGCCTGCAGGACCTACAGCGCGAGGTCCGTCGTCAGCTTCGACCGCTCGAGAAGCAGGCCGAGGCTGCGCGACGCCACGGCGACGTCGTCTCCGAACTCCGCCAGCTTCGCCTCCACCTCACGGGACGTGAGCTGGAGTCCCTCGAGAAAGCGACCGCGGCCTCCGCCGTGGCGAGGACGGATCTCGCAGACGAGGAGACCCACCTGCGAGCATCGGTCGGAGAGC
>CAYUBX010000049.1:0-11251 GCA_964443165.1 uncultured Acidimicrobiales bacterium | reverse complement strand
GACGCGCCTGCTGCTGACGCGCCTGCTGCTGACGCGCCGGAACTGGCTGACGCGCCTGCAGCTGACGCGCCGGAAGCGGCTGAACCGCCTGCAGCTGACGCGTCGGCAGCTGATGCTGGGGAAGCGCCAGCTGACACGCCCGAGGAATCTGACGCGTCCGACGAGGATGCCGCCGACGCGGCGTCTGATGAGCCCGACGCGTCTGAGGCGCCGGCGGCATCGGACGCGTCAGAGGACGACGAGCAGTCCTGACGCTTCTGACGCGTCAGCGGGGAGCAGCGCTTCTCGAGACCTGAGGATCGCGACGGTCGACCTCCCACTCATGCCCACAGGCCGGACACCGGCACAGATCCAACGCGGCTGCCTGGACGTACATCCGGTGGATCGGAACGTGCCCGCAGCCAGGGCAGCTGTCGAGCGGGGCGGAGCTCATCGCCTCTCCCATCGGCGCGCGACCACCCCGAGATGAGCACCCCGACGTTGGACGCGCGTCAGCCGGACGCGGCGACGTAGCCGTGCTCCACGAGGAAGTCCCACACCCCGCCGGCCAGCGGCAAGTCAAGAACCTCGTGGCGGGGCACGAAGCGCGCGTCAGCGGCATCGTCCGCCGCAACCGGATCGAGGTCTCCTGGAACCGTGACCTCGAAGTCGACGATCACGAAGTGGTGCTCGTCCGAGATGCGCTCGACCCAGCCGACCAGGCGTGGCTCCTGTCCGATGAGACCGGTCTCTTCCTCCAGCTCGCGGAGCACTGCGGCGTGCATGGTTTCGCCGCCCTCGACACGTCCGCCGGGCAGAGACCAGGTACCCAGTCCGGGCTCCCGGCCCCGCTGGACGAGGAGAAGCCGCTCTCCCCTGCTCACCAGGGCACCGACGCACAGCTCAGGACGTGGCATCACCCTCGACCGAATCGAAACCGGTGAGCGGTCGGTGCACCGTCAGCAGGCGAGCCTTGAAGCCGAACGTCTCGAAGAAGTTCTTCGTCGCCCGGTTGCCGGGCAGCGCGTGCGCGTCGATCCCCACGCACTCTCGTTCCTCGCACCACGGAACGACGAGATCCATCAGGGCCTCCCCGACGCCGACAGAGCGAGCGCCTTCCAGGACGAACAGGTCGGTCACAACCCCGAGCAGCTCCCCGGTGCGCAGCACTTCGAGCCGGCAGACCGCGTAGCCCACGACGACGTCGTCGATCGTACCGACCCACAGTTCCTGATCCGGGTCGCGGAACGCCTGCTCGATACTCATCCGGTAGGGCCGCGAACGCGTCTCGCGCCGGCTCCACAGGGCGCCACCTCGCGCATCGACCTGCTCCCCCACGGCTTCGCCGAGAAGGGCGGAGATCACATCGAGGTCCTCGGCTGTCGCGGTACGAGCGCCTTCGGTCACTCGGCGCCCTCGAGCTGGTCGAGGCGGCCCAGGATCGTACGCCGGCCGCGACCGCGGGTCTCGTGGTCGCGCACGGCGGCGCGCTGCTCGTCGGAGAGGTCTGCCAGCAGTGGAACGATTTCGGCCGCGGGTCGCACGTCGTAGTCGTCGATCCCCAACGGCGGCGGCTCGGCGGCATCGTCCCGGATGACGGGGTCCACCTCGGTCGCGTCATCTGCGGCAGGGTCGGGGGCCGCGTCGTCGCCCTGGTCGCTCGCCCCTCCGGGCTCATCCTGCTGCGGCGGGAGCAGCCCGACCGAGGTCAGTAGGTCGTGCACGCCACCCGCATGTCGCTCGGCGACATTGCGGGCTTGCTGGGCGGCGAACATGCCGACAGACCGGTACATGGCACCGGGACCAGTGACGGTGTCCCGGCCCTTTTGGACGAGCTGCGGGAGCTCGTCCTTCACCTGCACAGCGAGACCGAGCGGCGCATACACGAACACGTCCAGAACTCGGTCAACGGGCGACCGTTCCTCACTCACAGACGTGAAGGATAGAAGGACGGACCGGGCTATCCGCCCGCGCGGCGGGCTTCGAGCGCCCGCTCGGCCGCCTGACGACCCTCGTCGCCGTCGGTGAGGTCGACGTAGGCCATCATCTCGGCCACCGCGTGGTGACCGGCGCTCTCCGCGATCTGGCGGTACATCTCCTGCACGACACGCCGGTAGTTGGGATGCCCCGCTGGCTGGCTCCGCAGCTCGATCATGTGCATGGCCTCGCGCGCATTGAACTGCATCACGTACCGGACCCTGTAGGCCATCGACACTGCATATGACGCCTGCGCGGGCAGCGGCTCCGACATCGCGTCGTAGAGCGACGCTGAGCGTTCCATGACTGCGTGGAAGCGGTCTGCGAGCCCCGCTGCCTCGACGGCGCCGGGCACCTCGTAGCCGTGCTCGGGCGTCAGCGGCTGCCATTCGATGGTGAGCAGCCGGTGGCGTTGCAGGTCGCGGAAGCCGCCGTAGTCGGAGAGGACGTCGAAGCGGTAGTCCAACCGCTCGAGGGCGCGACCGGGCCGGTGCCGCCGGTTGCCGCGCTCGCCGACGTAGGTCTTCACCAAGGCGATCCGATCGGACGTCGACATCGAGTCGACCACGGTGCGGATCTGGGACTCAGGCAGATGCGTGTACGGGTAGAGCATCGCGGCGAGCATCTTGGATTCGCCGTCGGGATCCCAGTCGACGAGGGTCACCTCGCCCGTCACGTCCGGGTCGACCTCGCCGAACAGCTCGGATGCCGTCACCGCCATCGCCGAGCGATTCGCAGCAAGATAGTCCGACCACTGCCCGCCTCGGTTCGGGAGGTCGACCCGACGAAGGAACGACGGGATGACCTTGCGGAGCTCGTTGAGCATCAGGTCGGCGTAGGCCCGCGCCTCGGCGAGCGGATGGCTCCTCATTCGAAGGAGCAGCGCCTCGTATCCCTGCCCTGTCCCGTAGATACCGACGTTGGACAGGCTGGCCGCCGGGAGCATCCCACGCACTGCGTCGAACGACTTGGCGCGAATCGTCTGCCGATACGCGAGGTCTCCGACGTCGGAGTCCTGGCGGTGCTGGCTTCGGTAGAAGTCCTGCATCGGACCGACCAGCTCGGCGTAGGTGTCGAACATGCGGTCCAGGTCGCCGACGAACCGCGTCCCGAGCGGCGACGCCAGGACTTCGGGGTCCCGGTGGTAGCGGTAGCGACCGTCGAGCCTGGTGTCGTAGGCGAGGTAGCGAGTCGACTGCTCGAGGTAGGACATGAGCCGGCCCCACTCGAGGATCTTCGTCAGCAGGTTCGAAGCCTGCTCGCACGCCAGGTGGACTCCGCCCAGCTGAGCAACGGAGTCGTCGCCGTATTCGAAGAAGACCTTCTCGTAGAGCTCCTCCGCGCGGGCGAGGCCCATCGTCGCGTCGACGGTCTGATCCCCGGTGATGTCGAGGTCGTCGACGAACTCGTCGAGAAACAGGCGCCGCAGGCTCTTGTGCGTGCGTGAGTAGCGGGCGAACAGTGCGCCCTTCACCACCTCGGGGAGATTCACCAGCGCGAACACGGGCTGGTCGAGGTTGGTGAAGTAGTGGCGTAGGACCTCGGCCTCTTCAGTTGTGAAGCTCTCGACGGCGTAGTTGTTCACAAACCAGTCCAGCAAAGGATCCGTGTGCAGCAGCTCGACCGGTGTCCCGGCCGTCGTCGAATGGTAGGTGCGATCTCCGCCGCGGACGCGCACCCTCTGGCGGCCAGCCCGCGTCAGACGACGATACTCAGCGCGTCCGGTGCGAGACGGATCGACAGGCGAGAACAGCGGCCCACGTTCACGCCGTCGAGGTGGAGGTCGAGCGGGCGTTCGAACTCGAACTGCACCGCCTGCATGCGCCGATCGCGAATCTGGGGATGGGGCAGGTGGTCGCCGGTGACCAGTCGGCGCCGGGCGAGCCACCTCTGCCGGAGCGGAAGGTCTCCGTCGGACACATCGAGGACATCCAAGCGCCCGTCGTTGGGATGCGCCCGCGGCGCGACCCGCCAGGAACCCAGCCACTCGCCATTCATGCCCGCGACCAGCGGTCCTCGCCACCAGCTGCGGCGAACCACGAGGTGGGCGACGAACCAGTCGATCCGACCGTCGACCAGGACCTCGCCGAGATCGACGTCGAAGGTCTGAGCGCTCTCGCTGCGAAGCCGCCCCTCTCCGCCCTGCGGGCTGCCCAGCGCCGCCCACAAATCACCGCCGGTCAGCCCGATCGTGGGGACGGGTCGGTTGGACCGCCGGCACTCGACGACGACGGCACGTGCTTCCGCGTCCGAGGCGCACACGACCCCGTCCGATGGAAGCGGTGCGCTGATGCCCCAGTCTTCGCCTCGGCGGATCGTCACCCCGTCACCCGAGCTCCTCCGCGGCGTCCTCCGCTTCGGCGTCACGCGCCTCACCATCGCCGAGCCGGGTGGCAGCAGCGATCACCCCGCGATCGAGCGCCCGCAGTGCCGAGGTGGCGGCCCGCCTGGTGTCCTTGTCGGTCGCCGCGTCGGCGATCTGGCCGAGGAGGTCGATCAGCTGACGGATGTGGCGGACGAAGTCTCCCGCAGTGAGATCGTCGTCGGTGAGCACGTCGTCGAGAGCATGGCCGGATGCCCACGCGTGGGCGATGCCGAAGAAGGTGGGATCGGCCGAGCGCGTTTCGCTGAGCCCGCGATCACGCTCAGCGACACGCAGTTGATCGCCCAGACGTTGAAGGCGCCGCGATCGGGCGCCGAGATCGGCGTTGGGGTACCACGGGGGAGGTGGGTCGAAACGGCTGCGGTGCTCGTAGGTCAGCAGCGACGCCATACCTGCGAGCTCGGCGGGCTCGAGCCCATCGAACAGTCCTTCCTCCAAGGCCAGGGCGACCAGGAGGTCGCACTCGTGAAAGACCAGTCGAAGCCGGTGGCCTCCGGGCCGGAGCTTCCACCCTCGGGCCATGCCGAACTCCGTGAGCACGTCGACGATCCCATCCAGCGCGCGACCGAGGCCTCCCTCCGCGCGACGAATACGCTCCTCGAGTGAGACCGCGTTGGCCCTCGTGTCGGTGGCCCGGCGCTCGGCTGCGGCGAGGACACGCCGATCGCGGGGATCGTCGGGACGGGACTGCATCTCGATCCCGTTGTCGGCATGGTGAGCCTTGAGAGCCCTGGCAGCTGTCCGTTGGAACTCCCGCCGATGCGGGTCGTACGGCTTCGGGAGGTCGATTCGATCATGCGCTGCGGGAACGCGATCGAAGTCGCCGCCCCCGAGCATCATCGTCTTCCCGCGCGGAGTCACGACGCGAATGCGATGCTCACCGCCTTTGCGGCTCGTGGTACCGATCACCAGGATCCGCTGACTCCCGTGCTGGCGGGGCTGGGTGATCACGTCGCCTGGTCGCAGCCGCCGAAGAGCGGCAAGCACCTCCGCTGTGTCCACGTCATCTCGCCGCGAAGGCGCGGGTGATCCACCCACCTCCCGCAGGTGATGTTCCGCCTCGCGGAGCTTCTTCTTCGCCTCGTCGAGCCGGCGGCTCCACCCAACGATCTGGCGATCGGCGCGGTATTGCGCGAACGACTGGTGGAGCAGCTCCATCGCCTCCGCCCGGGTGCGGGTCGCGATGAGATTGGCGGCCATGTTGTAGGTCGGGCGAAACGCAGAATCGAGCTCGAAATCACTGCTGGCCGCCAGCCGCGCCGTCTCGTCGAAGGTCATGTACGGGCTCCACAGCGTGTAGGCGTGCCCGACCGGGTCGATGCCCCGCCGCCCTGCCCGCCCGGTCAGCTGTGTGTACTCCCCCGGCGTCAGCATCACGTGACCTTCGCCGCGGAAGCGCGTGAGCTGTTCGACCACGACGGACCGGGCCGGCATGTTGATGCCCAACGCCAGCGTCTCGGTCGCGAAGACCACCTTGAGAAGACCCGCGGCAAAGCAGTCCTCGACCGCTTCCTTGAAAGGGGGCACGAGGCCCGCGTGGTGAGACGCCACCCCCGCGCGGAGGCCGTCGAGCCAGTCGTGGTATCCGAGAAGGGCCAGGTCTTCCTCCGAGAGCTCTGAGACGTGCTCCTCGGCGATCATTTCCACCCGCTGCTTCTCGCGCCCGTCGAGGTAGTCGATGCCGCTCTCGAGGCACGATCGCACGGCGTCGTCGCAGCCCTGACGAGAGAAGATGAAGATGATGGCCGGCAGGCGGCCGCGCTCGTCGAGGTGGTGCAGGACCTCGAGGCGCCGCGGGCGTCCCGGCCTCGCACCCTTGCGGCGGCGATCTCGCGGGTGGCCTCGGCCACCCGCTTTGGCCAGGTAGCGCTCGACTTCGGGGTTGGGACGGCCGTCGCGGACTGTGCGGAACTCTCGCAGCCGCCGCGATCCTTTCTCGAAGATCAAGAAGTGCTCGTGGAGCTGGACCGGCCGATCCGCCTCTGTGACCGGCACACAGCTCCCCCGCACCTCGGCGATCCATCCGGCCAGCTCGTTGGCGTTGCTGACCGTCGCGGACAGACAGACCAGCTGGACCTCGGTTGGTAGTTGGATGATCACTTCCTCCCACACCGGACCTCGGTAGTGGTCCTGGAGGTAATGGACCTCGTCGAGAACCACGACGCCGAGACGGTCGAGGAAGTCGGAGCCCGCGTAGATCATGTTGCGGAGAACCTCGGTGGTCATGACCACCACCGCTGCATCTCCACGGATGCTGTTGTCGCCGGTCAACAGTCCCACCCGATCGCGACCGAGCCACGCGGTGAGCTCGCGCATCTTCTGATTAGAGAGCGCCTTGATGGGAGTCGTGTAGGCGACCCGGCGACCCTCGGCCAATGCTCGCTCGATGGCGTACTCCGCCACGAGCGTCTTGCCCGACGACGTCGGTGCTGCGACGAGTACCGAGTCGCCCGTGTCGACGACGTCGAACGCTTCGATCTGGAAGCCGTCCGGGGAGAAGCCCTTGCGCGCCACCCGGGCGCGGCGGCGAGCCGCGGCCTCGGGCGTCACGATGCGCTCGATGCAGCCCGCCGCTCGCGGCGCGGAACCCATCCGCGCCGTCGCCGTGTCAGGACGTGTCCGATCACGATCGACATCTCATAGAAGATGTACATCGGGATCGATAGAGCTGCGAGGGAGATGGGGTCACCCGACGGGGTGATCACCGCGGCGAGCGTGACGATGCCCACGATGGCGTAGCGCCGGCCCTTCCCCAGCGTCCGGGGTTCGACCAGGTCGGCGAGCTGCAGGAAGATCAGCACGATCGGAAACTGAAAGCCCACGCCGAACGCCAACATCATGTATGTGATCAGCCCGAGGTATGAGCCAGGGGTGAAGAGCGGGTCGACGCTGTCGCCGCCGAAGCTGATGAGGAACTCGAGAGCCCGCTCGAAGGTGTAGTACGCCAGCGACGCGCCGAGCACGAAGAGCAGGAGCGCCGAGAACACGAACGGGAGGGCCCACTTCTTCTCCTTCTTGTGGAGCGCCGGGGTGATGAACCGCCAGAGCTGCCACAGCAGCACCGGCATCGCGAAGACGATGCCGGCGTAGATGCTGACGCGGAGCTTGGTGCGGAATCCGTCGAGCGGCTCGGTGATGACGAGGCTGCACTCCCGCTCGATCTCGAGATCTGCGAGGACGTTGCAGTACGGGGGTAGGAAGATGTCCTCGATCATCCAGTCGTAGAGCAGGACGCCGACGACAGTGCCGAGAGCGATCGCGATCGCAGATCGGATGATCCGCGACCGGAGTTCACCGAGGTGATCCCAGAAGGTCATCTCGTTCGGCGCCGTGCCGCGCCTGCCACGTCTCACAGGTTCGCTGTGCCGCCGTTGGTGGCGCCGCTGTCGGGAAGCTCATCGGCCGGCAACTCGTCGGCCGGCCGGTAGGCGCTGTTGGGCAGGGCGGGAGGCTTGCTCTGGGGCGTCGGGGCCGTGGAGGACGTGGAGGCGTGCGGCCCACGCACTCCGGGGGCCGGTTGCGGTCCGCGGGCGGGACGAGCCTGCTCGCCGGTGACCGTCTCGGTGATCGTTCCCCGGATCTCCTCGATTGGCTGGGTGATCGCCTCCACCGGCTCCTTGAGCGCCGTGTCGATCTCCGCCCGCACCGACGTCGACATCTTCCGCAGCTCGCGGTACCCCTTGCCGATCTGTCTCGCGGCGTCGGGAAGACGCTGGGGCCCCAACACGATCAGCGCGACCAGCGCGATGATCAGCACCTCGTTCGGCGTCAGATTCACGACGTTGATGGTACGGCGCGCCGGCGCACACGCCTCGCCATGGCGCGCCCGACCCCCAGACGCGACATGCCGGCCAGGTGCGGTGCCACGCGAGTGAGTTCTTGGTCCATCGCGTGGAGTTCGCCAAGCGCCGCGTCCACCGCATTCCGCGGCTCGTGGGCGGCCAGGGCGACCCGGTGCGCGAGGATCCCGACCACCACGGCGCCGGCCGCCAACGCGAGGACGGGAAGAAACCAGATCGGGTCCATGGCCGCACGCTAGCGAGTGTCCCCAGACGCGACGAGGCCGCCACCGAGAGCGGTGACGGCCTGGCGGTCGAGAGCGCGTCGGCGCGTGCCCGTCGCCTCGCTAGTCGCTGAAGGACTCCGCCAACGCTGTCTGCAGAGCATCGTCGTTCTGCAGCAGATCGTGGAAGTCCAAGAGGTCGTCGTGACTGATCGGCCGGCCAACGGGGCGCTCGGACAACTCGGCAGGCAGGGTCCACACCACGACCTCGACGCCGCTCGCACCGAGCAGATCGACGATGTGGCGTTCCGCAGCCTTGGCCACCCGCATGTCGCAGGTGGGACAACGGAAGTTGTACGTGCCGGAGTTATCGTCGGCGCACACGCGGACAGCCAGATCTGGTGTCGCCAGCTCGACATCTCCGCAGGTTGGACAACTTGCTCGGATCTTCGCCATTCCCAAACGCTCCTAACGTCCGGGCCTCCATCGGCACGACGTCGCGGGGTGTTGAGGCGATGGATGCACGAAGTGAACGTCGACTCACCAGCCATGCGCCACGCGGCGGCGAGACCGCGGCAGGATGGCCCGATGCAGCAGCAGCGCCTGCCATCACTGCGCCAGCCGCCCATCGGCTTTGCCCATCGGGGTGCGCGCGCCCACGCCGACGAGAACACCCTCCCTGCATTCACGCTCGCCCTCACTCTGGGCGCGACGGGCCTGGAAACAGACGCCCATCTGACCGCTGACGGTGTTGCCGTGCTCGACCACGACGGCGTGACCGGACCCTTCTGGCGGCGAAAGCCCTTCTCCGAGTTCGCTCGGTCCGAGCTACCCGAGCACGTCCCGACCCTCGACGAGCTCTACGAGACGTGCGGAACGGCGTTCGAGCTGTCGATCGACGTGAAGGACGCCGAGGTGTTCGAGGCGATCGTCGGGACCGCGCGCCGGCACGGGGCGGAGAACCGCCTGTGGCTGTGCCATTCGGACTGGACTGTGCTGCGCGACTGGCGTGAGCGGACCTCAGCCCGGTTGGTCGACTCGACCCGGCTCTCGAAGATCAAAGAGGGCCCCGAGCGTCGAGCGGCCGCCCTCGCCGAGGCGGGCATCGATGCGGTCAACATGCACCACTCGGACTGGAGCGGAGGGTTGACGACGCTCTTTCACCGGTTCGAGCGCTACTGCCTCGGCTGGGACGCTCAGTACGAACGGGTCGTGCGCGACCTGGTGCTCATGGGGGTCGACGGGGTCTACAGCGACCACGTCGACCGGTTGATGAATGTGATCGACGGCTAGAGCCCGCCGAAGGAGCCCAACGGCCACAGGCGGACGAACGCCTCGCCCACGATCGAGTCCATCGGGATCGGACCGAAGAAGCGGCTGTCGCGGCTGAGGCTGCGGTTGTCGCCCAGAACGAAGACGTGGCCCTCGGGAACGGTGATCTCCGTCAGCTGATTCGTGACGGTTCCGTCCGCGAGGTAGGGCTCTTCGAGTGGGCGCCCATCGATATAGACGACGCCGTCGACCGCCCGCAGGGTCTCGCCCGGCAGCCCAACGATGCGCTTGATGAAGTCGTCGACGTCGCTCTCGCCCGCCCTGTCGGGCTTGTGGAACACCACGATGTCGCCGCGGTCGATGTCGCCGAACTGGTAGCTGAGCTTGTTGACGAGGACGCGATCACCGACCTTGAGGGTGTCCTGCATCGACCCCGATGGAATGTAGAAGGCCTGGAAGAGGAATGTCTTGATCACCAGCGCGGCGACCAGAGCGCCCACGATCACCGCTCCCCACTCGAGCGCCTGGCGCATTGGGCTCTTGGGTTGTGGCGCGCCAGATCCGGTTGCGAACACGTCTTCGTGAACGCCTTCCCATTCGGGAAGGAGGTCGAAGAGCTGATCCGGCGACTTGCCGGCCGTGGCGTCGTTCACTGCGGTCCTGAGGGTACTCCAGCCTGGTAGTAGGTCGACCGTCGGCGGCCCAGGTCAATCTGCCGAGTCAGCATGACGAATCGGCCAACCATGCGGCCCCCGCGCCGAGGTACGCGAGCGCCAGCCGGTCGTCGGCGAGACGACGGCCCATGGTGGCCACGTCGAGGTCGTGCTCAGCGAGTGCGGCGCGGATCTCGAGCGCCTCGACCGACATCGCGTCGTGCCCGCGGTCGGTGATCCATCCGTGGTCGACCTCGGGCCCACCCGGCGGCGGGTTGGGGACCGGTACTCGGACCCGCACCGGGATGAGGTCGAGCAGGTGAATGGTGTGGTGGCTGATCTCGCGGTGGCGCTCGCGGGCGTCGTCCGACGAGGCGCGCACGACCAGGCCGACCTCGGCGCCCAACTGCCGGAGCACGGTCGAGTGTCCTGCGAGGTCGAGGCCCGAAAAGCCCAGGGCCGTCCCGGTGCCGACATGCCCCGGCCCACCAGCGACGATGATGTGCCGGCTCCCCTCCCGAAGGGCTGCATGCACGCCGCTCGCGACGGTCACGGCCTCGATGTCGCCCCCGAAGGATTGGCCCGCGGAGACAGTGACCGACACCAGGTTCCGCTGACGGAGTTGGTGCACCAGGTCGCTCAGCGCCATCGGGAGGGCGTTGTGGTCGGCCATCACGAACGCCGGCGGCGGACCGCCGTCTGACACCACGGCTGCTGCGATGGCTGGGAGGTGGCTGTGGAGGAGGCAGACCGCCACCCGCGCCTCGCTCAGGTCCGGGAGATTCTCGTCGGCTCGATCCTCGTGTTCTTCCCAGGCCCCTGCATCGATCTGCTCGGACAGGTAGCGGGCCTTCATGATGTGGCCGCCGCTGTCCGAGATGTGCTCGGGGCGGTCGAGGTTGATGTGCACCACATGGCTGCCACCGGTGCCGAGCCCCAGATCGACCGCTGTGGTGTTCACCACCACGCGGTCGCCTGACTGCA
>CAYUBX010000048.1:2602-11316 GCA_964443165.1 uncultured Acidimicrobiales bacterium | reverse complement strand
CGAGCGGTTGGTCGAGTGGGATGTGATGGTGCGCCTGGGGGATCTCGACCATGGGTGCGTTGCGACCGGTGAGCTCCTCCATGTAGGCCTGGACCTCCGGCGTCACGAGGTCGGAGAGTTCTCCGTGCATCAGCGCGATCCGGCACCTTGTGCGGGTCAGGTAGTCGTTGGTGGTGTAGCGCTCGCGGGCGAACACCCGCGGGTCGAACTTCCACGTCCAGCCGTCAGCGACCTCACGCAGGGAATTGCGAGCGATGTGGTCGACGATCCAGTCGTTGTCGCACGGCTGAGGAGGCTGAAGGTGGAAATGCTCCAGCGCGGTCTCGAGGTCGGGGTAGGTCTTGGGGTTGCGGAACATCCGGCCCCGCTCCCCCTCCTCGGACTCGGGATCCGGGCGGCGAACCGGGGCGTCGAGGATGATCGCGCCGTCGAGCTCGTCGCCGAATCGCGCCGCCACCGCGATGCCGACATGGCCGCCCATCGAGTGGCCGACGACGATCGCCCGGTCGAGCGCACCGGCGTCGCGTGCGACCGCCATCACCTCGTCGGCCCACTGCTCCATCGTGTAGGTCCCGCGGCGCCCGCTGTCGCCGTGCCCGGACAGATCGAGCGCGACCACGAAGTACTGGTGGGTGAGCTGCGGCGCGATGAAGCTCCACCAGTGGGCGTGGGCCGCCCCGCCGTGGATCAAGAGGAGGGCGGGCAGCTCCGGATCGCCCCACGAGAGGTAGTGGATCGGGCAGCCATCGACGTCGACGGTGCCGGCGCGGGGCCGGCTCGCCAGGGCGCCGGTGAACCAACTCGGTGGACGCGACATGCAGCGAATCTACCGGCCGGTCTACATCCTCACGTACTCGAACTCGACCGGCTGACGATGGATACCCGAGGCGGGCGGCGCGACCCAGCCGGCCATCTTCCCGGGCTCCGTCACGCCCGCCATCAGCGACGTCACGTGGTCGCGCTCGGCGTCGCTCGGAAGCCACTCGTCGACGTTCGCCTCCCACTCGGCCTCCGAGATGATGCGCCCGTCGGGAGCCACGTGGTGATCTCTGAACGTCCCGACCGCGCGGTGAAACCCGATGTGCGGAAGGGTCAGCTCGACCTCGATCCCGGTCTCTCGCAGCGAACGATTCCAGCGATCGAGACCCTTCTGGCAGTCCTCGGAGTAGTCCTCACGAAGCGTCTCGTTGAGCGCCGCGAGCTGGGTGACCTCGCGTTCACCGATCCCGTCCTGGCTCGCCTCGGGCACCAGCCGCGTCACCGACTTGAGAAGGTGATCGTCGTCGCGCTGCTCCTCCTGGAAGCGGCCCTTCAGACCCGCGGCGAAGTAGTTGGCCGCGTTGGTGGACGTCTCCGCTCCGAACAGATCGAGGCTGACCGAGTAGTGGAAGTTGAGGTAGCGCTGCAGCAGCGCGAGGTTGATGCCGCCGTGGGGATGCACGTCGTCGGTGTCGTGTTCGTGCATCAGCTCGGCCGTTCGCTGCACCACCCGCCCGACGCCGGTGGCTCCGACGAACATGTGGTGGGCCTCTTCCTTCAACATGAAGTCGCACGTGCGCGACAGCGGATCGAACGCCGACTCGCGCAGTGACGCCAGCTGGTACTTGCCGTCGCGGTCGGTGAAGTAGGTGAACATGAAGAACGACAGCCAGTCCGGCGTCTCTTCGTTGAACGCGCCCAGGATGCGCGGGTTGTCGGCGTCACCGGAGTGCCTCTCCAACATCTCGTCGGCTTCGTCGCGTCCGTCGCGCCCGAAGTAGCGGTGCAGCAGGTACACCATCGCCCACAGGTGCCGCCCCTCCTCCACGTTGACCTGGAAGAGGTTCCGCATGTCGTACAACGAGGGGGCCGTGAGGCCGAGGTGCCGTTGCTGCTCCACCGAGGCCGGCTCGGTGTCGCCCTGCACGACCAGCAGCCGACGGAGGTCGGACCGGTACTCTCCCGGCACCTCGTGCCACACGTCCTCGCCGCTGTGATCACCGAATGCGATCTTTCGATCCGGCTCCGGTTCGGCCAGGAAGATCCCCCACCGGTAGTCCGGCATCTCCACGTGGTCGAAGTGCGCCCAGCCCTCGCGGCCGACATCGATCGCCGTCCGGAGGTACACCGGGTGGCGCTGGAAGGCGGACGGGCCGAGCTCCTCCCACCATTCGATGAACTTGGGTTGCCACTGCTCGAGGGCACGCTGTAGTCGGCGGTCGCCCGCCAGGTCGACGTTGTTGGGAATCTTGGCGTCGATGTCGACGGCGCTCACGGTCACACTCTCCGTTGATCGAAGTCAGGGCGGCTGCCGGTGCCGAAGCGCCGCAGCGCTCCCTCTGGCCCGACGGCGTTGGGACGTTGGAAGATCCAGTTCTGCCACGCCGAGAGGCGGGCGAAGATCTTGGTCTCGAGGGTCTCGGGACCCACGAAGCGATAGTTGGCCTCCATGCCGGTGAGGGCATCGGGCGAAAAGGAGCGACGCTCCTCGAGCGTGAGGCGCACTTCGTCCTCCCAGTCGAGATCGTCCGGCCACGACGTCACCAGGCCGAGCTCACCTGCGTCAGCCGCGACCAGGTTCTCACCGGATCGTGCGAGGGCGTTCGCGAGCTGCTCGTTGCGACCCCAGAAGCGCGTCTCCAGCCGGGTCAGCCCGTTGGACATCGGAAGCCCGGACGCACTGATCGGCGTGAGGCGGATCGTCGCCGGGGGCGGCGGGTCGTCCTCGTCCTCCCACGTGCCGTCCAGCATGAAGCTGCGATCGGCGGCGAAGAGCAACTCGGCGAGCAGACCTGCGAAACAGCTCCCCGGATCGGCGACCGCGATCAGCGAGCGGGCGCTGACGTCGAGGCGGCGAAGGGTTCTGCCCCACAGCAGTCGGGTCTCCCGGACCAGCCAGTGATCGGGATGCTCGACCAGGATCGACTCGGCCGCGACGACCGCGTCGCTCTCGCCCTCGCTGCGGAGCACCCAGGTACCGATCTCGAGTTCGTTGAACCTCAGGTGGAGCATCGCATCGTCGAGCTCTCTCGCGGCCCGAAGCAACCATGCCGAGGCACCGGTCGCCGCGAGCTCGTCGGGGGTGGAGGGCTCGTCCGACACCGGTGCCGCCACGCAGATCTCGGCAGTGCCGAGCTCGCGATCTATCGTCACGGCCACGGTCGAGTACCGAAGATCGTCGCCGTCAGAGGCTCGTTCGATCGGTGTGAGTTCGATACCCGTGTCGCCGGCGGGTCTGTCGCTCTCTGCGGCCCGCGCGGAGACCCGCTCGGCGATCAGCTCGGCGAACCCCGAGGCAGGTGCGATGTGGTCGACGAGACCCCAGTCGAGCGCAGTCGCCCCGCGAACGCCTTCGGCTTTGGTCGCGAACGCATCGGCGAGGTCTCGACGCACGTGGCGCTTGTCGACGACGCGGGTGAGGCCGCCCGTGCCGGGCAGCACGGCCAGTAGCGGGATCTCCGGAAGTGAGACAGCGGAGGAACGATCGTCGACGAGAAGGATCTCGTCACAGGCGAGCGCCAGTTCGTAGCCGCCTCCCGCAGCCGTTCCGTTGACGGCCGCGATCCAGGTCTGGCCCGAGTGTGCGGTCGCGTCCTCCATCCCGTTGCGTGTCTCGTTGGTGAACTTGCAGAAGTTGACCTTGTGGTTGTGGCTCGCGCCCGAGAGCATCTGGATGTTGGCCCCGGCGCAGAAGAGCTTGTCGTAGCCACCTGTGAGGACGACGACGGAGACCTCGGGATGTTCGAACCGCAGCCGCTCGATGATGTCGGCCAGCTCGATGTCGACGCCGAGGTCGTAGGAGTTGGTCTTCAGCTCGTAGTCGCCGCGCAGCCCACCCTCGGGATCCACGGTCATGGCGACCGTGGCGCTCGGAGGCGTGATCTCGACGCTCCAGTGGCGGTACGCGCCCGGGTGGGTCCGGACGTCGACCTCCGGCTCTGAGTCGGGCGCGTCGGCCATGGATCCTCCGTTGACGTCACATCATTCTACATTTCGTTCACGATTCGTCAATTGTTTGTAGAACATCAGCTACGGTGGGCCCATGACCGTCACGGAAGCTGCCGAACGACGGGCCGTCGCCGGCTCGAGCCGCGGCCTGCTGATGACGCTTCTCGGCGAGTTCGTCCTGCCCTCCGGCGGGTCGGCGTGGACCCAGACCCTGCTCCGGGGGCTCGCGACCCTGGGGGTCCAGGAGAAGTCCGGGCGCCAGACGATCGCACGCATGGGCGCCGACGGGTGGCTCGACAGTCAACGCATCGGGCGTCACACCCGGTGGACCCTGTCGCCGACCGCGGTGGACCTGCTGACCAGCGGAGCAGAGCGCATCTATGGATTCGGTCGCGGTTCGGCCACGTGGGATCACAGGTGGTTGGTCCTGCTCGCCAGCATCCCCGAACGCGACCGAGATCTGCGTCACCGCATGGCCGTACAGCTGCGCTGGGCCGGCTTCGGTTCGCTCCGCAACGGGACCTGGGTATCGCCGCGAGCCCACCACGAGGCGGACGCCGCCCGAGTGGTGGGCGACCTCGGCGTCGACGCCACGCTCTTTCGTGCAGAGCTCAGCGAGATCGGACGCGGTGAGGACCTGGTCGCCGAAGCCTGGGACCTCGACGCGCTTCGCCACCGTTACGAGAGCTTCTTGTCGGAAACGGAGGGATACGGCTGGGGTGAGGGTGACGAGTCGGTGAGCGAGCTCGCGCGCCTCGTTCATGCGTGGCGCCGGTTTCCCTTCGTGGACCCCGAGCTTCCGGCCGACCTTCTTCCGATCGACTGGCCGGCTGCGACCGCGGTCGAGCGCTTCACCGCGTGCAGGGAGTCGCTGCGGCCGGCCGCGGTGCAGTGGTGGACCGACGCGGAGATCGAGGCGACTCCGAGCCGCTAGACATCCCACATGGTCGATATCGGTTGGATGGACGCGACGGCTCAGGCCGCGCTGGTTCGAGACGGGCAGGCATCCCCGTCGGAGCTGCTCGAGGTCGCGCTGCAGCGTCTCGACGAGGTGAACCCGCAATTGAACGCGGTGATCCACCCGATGGCCGATCGCGCGCGATCGCAGGTGGCGGGCGGTCTGCCGGCTGGACCGTTCACCGGTGTCCCGATGGTGCTGAAGGACCTGATCCAAGAGGTCGCCGACGAGCCGTTGCACGAGGGAATGGAGTACCTGCGGGCGCTCGACTACCGGCCTCCTGAGACGACCGAGCTCACCCGTCGGTTCGAGGTGGCCGGGTTGGTCATCTGCGGCAAGACCAACACGCCCGAGCTGGGAGGGATCCCCACAACCGAGCCCCTCTCGTTCGGACCGACCCGCAACCCCTGGGACCTCGACCGGACGCCCGGGGGTTCGAGCGGCGGCTCGGCGGCGTGTGTCGCGACCGGGGTCGTTCCCATCGGGCACGCCAACGACGCGGGGGGCTCGATCCGCAACCCCGCGGCTCGTTGTGGGCTGGTCGGCCTCAAGCCGACCCGCGCTCGCGTTCCGCTCGGCCCGCTGTACGGCGAGCTGTTCGGCGGCGTCGTGTGCGAGCTCGTGGTCACTCGCTCGGTTCGTGACACGGCAGGGGTTCTCGACGCGGTCCACGGCCCGGACGTGGGCGATCCCTACGCGGCTCCGCCGCCGGCCCGGCCCTACGTGGACGAGCTGACCGCAACCCCGTCTCCACTGCGCATCGGCGTCTGGACGGGAATCCCAGGCGGGCGCACCAGCCTCACGGAGGACGCGTTCGCCGCGGTGACGACGGCGGGCCAGGCACTCGACGGCCTCGGTCACCACGTCGACGACTCCCACCCCAGCGCGCTGGACGGTCCCGAGGCTGGGCTCACCCTCGGCCAGATCGTCATGGTCGCGACGGAGTGGGCGGTTCGGAGATGGGAACGGCTGACGGGAACGCCGGCTGAGGATGGCCAGCTCGAACCGATCACGCGGGGCTATCTCAAGTTCGCGAAGTCGGTCAGCGGGTCGCAGCTGCTCGACTTCATGGAGAACGGGCACCTGATGACGCGCGCCGTCGACTCGTGGTTCGCGGACCACGACGTGCTGTGCATGGCGACCGTCGCGGAGCCCGCCAACCGTCTCGGTGAGTTGCAGGCAGCGACCGACGACGACGTTCCGCGGGCACTCAAGGCGCTTCTCCCCTCGCTCTGGCTCACGTGCTGGGCCAACCTCACCGGTCACCCCGCCATCTCGCTCCCGCTCTACTGGACTCCCGAGGGTCTCCCGATGGGGGTCCAGCTGGTCGCACGGCACGGCCGCGAGGACCACTTGATCCAGCTCGCCGCGCAGCTCGAACGGGCGCTGCCGTGGGCGGATCGGCACCCGCCACTGCACGCAGTGCACTGAGGCGCCCTCAGCCGGCCGCCCCGTCGTCGGCTTGATCCTCCAGGAGAGCGAGTCTCCCGGTACCGACGTCGAGCGGCTGTTCCGCCAGTTTGCAGACGCCGCGTTCGGCGATCCGGACGATTCCACGGAGTACTGGAGCAACGTGCGCAAGTTCAAGATCGGCAACACCATGCCGCTCCCCACGGTCTGAACATCGGGGCCTGGGAAGTCCATCCAGGCCCTGATCGACCGGCTGGCCCTGCCGTGCGGTGTGGGGTGCCCGGGGCGGGGTTCGAACCCGCACACTCCTAATTGGAGCCGAGGGGTTTAAGCCCTCTGCGTCTGCCAGTTCCGCCACCCGGGCCCGGGGCTCAGCCTACGGGCTTCTCCCGGGAGCGGAGCCAGCCGATGACCTGGGCCACGACGTCCTCGTACCCGATCTCGTTGAAGACCTCGTGCCGCATGTCCGCCAGCACGTGGCGCTCCACTGCGTCGAGCTGCTCGAGCGGCTCCGTTGCCTCCGGCTTCACCAACTCGTCCGCGCCACCGTGGAGCACGAGGGTGGGGATCGCGAGCTCAGCCGCCCGTCGACGATGAAAGTCCATGCCATCGAGCATCGCCTGACCCAGTGCCGCCGTGACGCCGGTCGGGACCAACGGATCTTCGTGATAGGCGCGGCCCACCTCGGGATCGCGAGAGAGGACGGCACCATCGATCTTTCCGCCAACGCGGAGCTCGGGCGCGAAGCGAGCGAGAATGCCGGCCAGCCGTCGCTGCCAGTCCGAGACCCCGTTGGCCTCCAGCGCGGCGCCGCTCGTGACCAGCAGATCCGGCAGCGGCCGCCCCGACACGCAGTACGCGTGCGCGATGAGGCCGCCCATGGAATGACCGACGATCGCGAGCGGAACATCCCCCTCGGCGCGGAGCTCGGCGAGATGGTCCTCGACGTCGTCGAGAAACTCGTCGAAGTCGCCCACGTACGACCGCCGGCCCCACGTCCTCCCATGGCCGCGATGGTCGTGTGCGCGGACGTCGATGCCAGCGGCGGACAGTGCGTCGCCGACGTGCTCGTAGCGGCCGCTGTGCTCATTGAGGCCGTGGAGCAGCAGGACTCGAAGCCACGGGTCCGCCGCTGCCCAGTGGCGGCGGAGCTGCCAATCGCCCGCTCGAGTTCGTCCCGCGCTCACCGTGCTCATGCGCCACGAAGGCTACGGTCTCACGCCGCCTCGGCCACCCCCACCTCGTGATGCCCCTCGGCTCGACGCCACAGCTCGTCGCGGACCTCGCCCGCCCGAGCTCCCGTCAGGTCGTTGGCCACGATGACGCCTTCGATGAGATCGCCCACCAGGACACCGAACGGGCGCCCCTTGGCGAGCACCGAGACGACCACACCGCCCGGCTTGCGGACGATCGTGCGCGTCACCCCCGCGATCCGTGGAGGAGTGCGGAACGCCGGCACCACCAATCCCAACGCCCGCGCTCCGTCGGCGATGGCGCGCGCCGTCACGGCGAACCGCACCGAGGGAGCACTGGAGATCGAGGTCACCGACATCGCCAACCATTCTGCAGACAGGGTGGGACAGTGTGATCGCTGCAACCGCTGACGCTCCGCAGATTCATCGCTGCAACCGCTGACGCTCCGCAGATTCATCGCTGCAACCGCCCTCATTGCGCTCCTCCTCTGCGGAGAGGGCGTGCAGCCGGTGGGAGCGGGAGAACCAGCCTCCGTGGCCGGAACGGCCCGAGCGGAGCGGGAGAACCAGCCTCCGTGGCGGAACGGCCCGAGCGGAGCGGGAGAATCAGCCTCCGAGGGAGTTGAGGAGGGTCTCGGCTCTCGTCTCCACCGCGGAGGGCTCACCCCACGTCTCCACCACGATGTGGTCGGTTCCCGAGAGCAGGACCACCCGGTACTGGATGACTCCCGCACCGCGATCGGTCGGGCCGGAGAAGTCTCCGGGTCCGTAGCGGGCGACACCTCCGCCACCGAGGCTCACTGCGCCGCCGTGAAACACGTCGAACTCCGCTGCCGCGGTCTCGACGGACGAGTAGTGGAGCACGAGCACGAAGACCCCGTCGCCACCCTCCTGCCACGCGGTTCCGACAGCCTCGACGAATCCGAAGTCGGCCAGGTCCGCGGCCGTGCCGACCATGCCCATCGAAGCGAGGTGAGCGGCGTCGAAGGATCCGCTCAGGTTTGAGAGCGGGATCGCACCCAACGGGCTGGACGGGAGACGGCCCGAGATCGGGCCGGTTGTGACCGGCTGTGGCGTCGTGCCCGGAGGAAGCGATGTTGCAGGCGGTGTGATCGACGGTGGGACGGTCGTCGAGGGCGCCGGGGGCACAGCTCCCTCGGGCAGCGGGACGTACGTCGGCTCGAAGTCATCCGACGCCAATCCCGACCGCTGTAGCGTCTCCGCCA
>CAYUBX010000048.1:0-2592 GCA_964443165.1 uncultured Acidimicrobiales bacterium | reverse complement strand
CACCGTGAGCGAGCAGATGCAGCGGATCCTCTTCGACGCCCTCGGGCCCAGCGGACCCAACGGCGGACCAGGCAGCGGCCTCGGTCTGCTGGTGGTCCACACGCCACCCGTTGGCTCCCTGCACGACCACGATGTCGAGCGGAAGCGGCCGGCCGAGCGCCTCGATGCCGCGGAACAGGCAGTCACCTGCGACCGGCTCGGCCGTTCCGGGGGGAGCTGCCGTCACACAGCCTCCGACGAGGCTCACCTCGAGCGGCGTGTCATCGAAGGAGACCGCGGACAGACCGTTCACGGCGACATGGAGCTCATCGGAGCGGGTGGTGTTGGAGATCTGGAACTGGACGTCGGTGACCACGAACGAACGCGAACCCGCGCTCAGGTGGGCAAACGTCTCGGGATATCGCAACACCGACGCACGAAGATCCGGCGCGGTGATGGCGGCGAGCCGTTGGCCATCTCCCCCGAGGAGGGCTGCGACGTAGGCGCGCGTCGCCTCTTCGGGCGACGGGAGGCCGACCGGTGTCGCGGGAACGGGTGACGCATCGGTGACGAACGTCCGCGCCCGTGCGCGCAGGTACGACTGGGCGAGATCCACGATCGGACCGTCGACGGTGTCACGAACCACGATCGCGACGAGAGGGACCTCACCGATCCGCATGATCTCGCCACCCTCGAGAGGGCCGACGATCCACTGGTCGCCGTCGAGAGGTTGGGCTCTGAGTTCACCGATCTCCTCGGCGGAGTCGATCATGACGAGAGTTTGCGCGGGTTGGTCCGCCCTCAGGGCCCAGAGCGGCGTCAGCGGGAGCACACCGTCCTCGAGTGAGGCGGCAGCGGTGTCGGGGCTCGCGAGCAGAGCCTCGACTGCGGCGATCTGTGCCCCACCGCGGTCAGACCCGCCGCCGAGGGTCGCTGTTCCGACCACGGCCGCGATCATCGCCAACGCGGCGACGAGCAGGATCGACCGCCGACGGAATCTGCGGCCGGGAAGGATGATGTCAGCGGCCACGGTGGGCGCGGGAGGTTGGCCGGTACCGCCGGCCTCAATGTCGAAAACGGCGGACGAACTCGCCATGAGGGTCCTCGTCGACCACCGAGGCGCCCGCCGTAGGACAGGGGCCCACTACCGTGACGCGGTGGCCGGCCCCCCAACACTGACGCCCAGCCAGGAAGAGACGCTCGAGCTCATTCGGCCCCCGGCCGAGGATCGAGCGAGCTACCGGTCGACGCTGCGTCTCGAACTCCTCGATCGGCTCGAGCGCGAGCTGGTGGACGTCGCCGATTCCATGGACGACGCCCTCTGGGTCAGCAAACGAGCCCTTCAGGCTGTTCACGGCTGCGAGGCCCAACACGAGGCCGAGCAGGAACTCCCCTTCGAGTACACGGCGCCCACGGCTCGCGGCCAGGTGTTCCACAAGGCCGTGGAGCTGTCCGTCCACCTCGGAAGCAAGCGGCAGCCGCTCGAGCTGATCGACGAAGCCGTGGCGAGCCTGATGGTGAAGGAGAACAAGCTCGCCGACTTCCTTCAAACAGCAGGCGAGGTGACGCGAGCAGAGATCCGCAGCGAGTGCGGTGCCTTGCTCACCACCTTTCTCGACACGTTTCCGCCACTGCGGACCGCATGGCGGCCGACCACCGAATCACCGCGTCGCGTCGGACTGCTGGCCGACGAGATCATGTTGCACGGCCGACTCGACCTGACGCTCGGTGGCCCCACCGACACGACAGCCGGGCGGGTGATCGTCGAGCTCAAGACCGGACGGCCCACCGTTCACCACCACGACGACCTTCGGTACTACGCACTGCTCGAGACACTCGTCACGGGGGTCCCGCCGTTGCTTCTGGCCACCTTCTACGTCGATGCCGGGCGCGTCCAGACCGAACCGGTCGACGAGCAGCTCCTCGAGACGGCCACCCGGCGGACGATCGCCGGGGTCAAGCGCTTGGCGGAACTGCGGCGCGGCGACGGCGTGGCGCAGCGGGTTCCCGGCCCTCCATGCCGCTGGTGTCCGATCGCTACGGACTGCGAACCCGGCCAGCGGTGGCTGGAGGAGCAGGACGAGTCGGCAGGGTGGTGATCGCCCGGTTCAGTCCGTTCGCGAGGACGCGACGGCCCAGAGCTCCTCGCGTCGACGATCCCACTCTTCTGCAGTGATCGCGTAGCGAACGTGGTCCTCCCAGGCACCGGCGATCTGTAGGTAGCCCTGCGCGATCCCTTCGTCGCGGATCTGGAGTTTCTCCACCACCCGCCTCGACGATGCGTTGCGCGGGATGATCGAGATCTGCAGGCGATGCAACCCCGCCCGGTCGACCAGGCCCTCGGGGATGAAACCGCGGCCTGCGTGACGCTCGTCGACCCAATACCCCACGTGGCCGCTCTGGAACGCGCCGCGCACCACGTTGTTGACGTTGATTTCGCCACAGAAGACGTGATCGCACCACAACGAAAAAGCGAACCCGGTTCCGAGCTGGCGTTCGCGATCACGGGCGTTGCACCGCGCTGCGAACGCGGCCGGGTCGCGCGAGGGGTCAGGCGCGCCCGGCGTCGGCGCCGGCTCCCACTTGGTGAGCCAGTCTGCGCATCGCTGGCGG
>CAYUBX010000047.1:8236-11322 GCA_964443165.1 uncultured Acidimicrobiales bacterium | reverse complement strand
TGCTCCGCGTAGTTCCCGTATGGGAGGAGGATCAGGGCCCCGAGGAACTGTCCGGCGCGACGATTTGCCGCCTTGGTGGGAAAGAGACGGCCCGCCGCCGCGCGGCGAACGGACGCCGCCGCCATGAACACGGCCAACGACTGGCCCGCGACTGCCAGGGCCCACACCCACCACAGGTCGATCGTCCGGGCTGCCACGTACAGATCTACCCACGCGGTGGGGATCGCCAACACGCCGACAAGAGCCCAGGGCCCAGCATGCGCGACACGCCGAGCCGTCGCCGGCTCGGCGATGGCGAAACGGTGCCGCCCCGACGGGGGAAGCACGCCAGTAGTTGTGATCAGAGTGGTGTCCACGAGGACCTCCACCCCAGCTCAGCCCGATGCTGACGGTACCGAGCCCGCGCCCTCCGGCCGGGTATTTCCTTCTATTCGCTTCGGATGCCACCCCAGTTGCCCTGTGAGCTGGCAGAACGGGTGCTGCTGGGCCTGGTAGTCCTGTTCTCCGGGACGCGACCGAGGGGGACGACATGCAGACCTGGCAGATCGGCGAGGCCACGATCACCAAGGTGCTCGAGATGGAGCAGGAGTGGCCCGGCTTTGCGGTGGTGCCCAACGCCACGCCAGACGCCATCCTCGAGCACGACTGGCTGCTCGGTCCGTACGCCAACGCGGAGAACGGGCGCATCCGTCTCAGCTTCCATGCGTTCTGCATCGAGGTGGGTGACGAGAAGATCGTGGTGGACACCTGCGCTGGCAACGACAAGGTGCGCCCGAACTTCGATGCGCTCGGCGGGTTACAGACCGACTTTCTCGACCGCATGACCGACGCCGGGTTCGGCCCCGAGGAGGTCACTGCGGTCGTGTGCACCCACCTTCACGTCGATCACGTCGGGTGGAACACCCGGCTCGTCGGCGATGAGTGGAAGCCGACGTTTCCCCGAGCCCGGTACCTCTTCGGCGAGCAGGAGTGGGCCCATTGGCGAGTTGAGCCGCAGGTGTACGGCGACGTCGTCGGCGACAGCGTCCGACCCTGCATCGACGCCGGACTCGCCGATCTCGTCGACAGCGACCTTCAGCTCAACGATCTGGTCCGCCTGATTCCGACGCCGGGCCACACGCCAGGACACCACAGCGTGATGATTTCCTCCGATGGGGACGACGCCATCATCACCGGCGACCTCTGCCACCACCCGGTTCAGTTCGAGCACCCGGACTGGTCGAGCGAACCCGACGTGGACAAGGCGGCTGCGATCGCGATGCGTCGCCGGTTCGCCGCCGAGTACTGCGACGACCACACGCTCATCCTCGGGACCCACTTCGGCGGGCCGTCCTGCGGTCACATCAGGCCCCACGGTGACACCTGGCGACTCGATCCGGGGGACTACCCGGACCTCGGCTGAAAGGTCAGGCCGGGACGGTTCGCGTGCGTGGACCGGCGCGGAGAACGGCGGACGGGAGTTGGCGGCCCACGAGTTCTTCGGCGAGGTGGCCCGCAGCTATCAAGGCCTCGAGGTCGACCCTCGTGTCGTATCCGAGGTCCTCGAGCATGTGCACCACGTCCTCCGTGGCGACGTTGCCCGTCGCCCCGGGGGAGTACGGGCACCCGCCGAGGCCAGCGATCGACGCATCGAACTTCCGCACACCGCGTTCGACGCCCGTCAAGATGTTGGCCAGCCCGAGGTTGCGGGTGTCGTGGAAGTGCAGCCCGATCTGCCCGAGGTCGATGTCCGCGGCCTCGAGCGCGTCGAGGAGCTCGTTCACGACTCTCGGCGATGCCATCCCGCTGGTGTCGCCGAACGACACCCCATCGACGCCCGCTTCGTCGATCACCCGGCGGGTGAAGTGAGCCACTCGAGCGGGGTCGACGTCCCCTTCGTACGCGCAACCGAACGCTGTCGACAGGATTGCCTCCACCGGCGTCCCCTCCGAATGCGACAGCTCGGTCAACGCGACGATCTGCTCCACGCTGTCGTCCGGCGACATCTTGATGTTCTTCTGGTTGTGGGTCTCCGAGATCGACATCACGACCTCGATCTCGTCGGCTCCCGCTGCCAAGGCGTCGTGTGCCCCCCGCTCGTTGGGCACCAACACTCGATACCGCACGTCGGGGTTGCGCTCGATGGCCGCCATCACCTCACCCGACCCCGCCATGGGAGGGATGGCCTTGGGATGAACGAATGACGCCGCCTCGATCGCACGAAGGCCCGTGCCAGACAGCGCATCGATCAGCGCGACGCGCTGCTCGACCGGGATCGTCTCCTCGTTCTGCAGACCGTCACGAGGTCCGACCTCTCGAATCTCCACGTGCTGGCTCATCCCTCGCTGCGCCCCTATGCCTTCAGCTCCTCGAAGACCGGGCGCCAGCGTTCGGCATCGGACTTGTATGGCGCGTAGAAGCTCACCCGATGAACAACGTCGTCGTAGCGGCGCTTCAGCTCGGAGGCCACCCGCTCGGGCTCGGCCACCACACAGAACGCATCGAGGATCTCGTCCTCGATCAGGTTGCCCATCTCGACCCACTTGCCCTGTTTCGACAAGCCGTTGAGTTCAGGCTGCAGCTCGCCCCACCCGTGACAGTCGAACACCGGCTTGTATGCGGGGGTGCTGCCGTAGAAGGCGATCTGCTGCTTCACGCCGCTCTTCGCTGCCTCGAGCTGCTGCTCGTCGTTGCCCGTCGCGATGAACGACGGACCGGAGATCGTGATCTCGTCCATCGAGCGACCCGCCTTCGCCGCGCCCCGCTCGAGGGCCGGGATCGTCTCCTCACGCAGGTACTTCTCCGTCGTGAATCCGTGACACAGGAACACGTCGGCCGTCTCACCCGCGACCTCTGTCATCAGGGGGCCGACGCCGGCGAGTGCGATCTTCGGGTTGCCGTGCGGGTTGGGACCCGGGTCAAAGAAGTGCGTCATCAGCGTGTGGGTGTAGAAGTCGCCGCGGAAATCGAGCTTCTCGCCCGTCTCCCACGTCCGCCAGATCGCGCGGATCGCGAGGATCATCTCCCGCATCCGGGCCGCCGGCTTGGACCACTCCATCGAGAAGCGCTTGGTGATGTGCGGCTTGATCTGGCTGCCGAGCCCGAGG
>CAYUBX010000047.1:0-8207 GCA_964443165.1 uncultured Acidimicrobiales bacterium | reverse complement strand
CCCCGGCCCCCCGACCGCTGGGGGTGGGCGTTCGCCCGCGGGGCGGGGGTCTGCGGGGGGGGGCCCCCCCCCACGACGATGTTGGTCCCGATCTCCACCCGGTCGGTGGCGATCGCCATGAGCGGCAGGATCGTGAAGGGGTCGTGTTTGGTCTCGGGCACCCACAGCCCGTCGTACCCCATCTCCTCCTGCTCGCGGGACTTGTCCATCACCCCGTCGAAGCCGCTGTCTACGCCGATTCCGCCATCAACCTTCATGGAGGAGGAATCTAATCGAGGAAGCTACGACGGGCGGTGGGCGACGATGGTGTACATCGACATCTCGATCGGCTCCGCGGTGAGGACGTGGCTCGGCCGATGCCACTGCACGTGGCGGGTGATGGTCTGATCGGTGAAGCCCACGTTGGACAGCATCCGGCGCATCGCTCCGGGGGTGATCGTCCACCACGAGCTGTGATCGCCTTCGACCGGGTTGAAGCGCATCTCGGTGTCGCTCCACGGTCGCGGCGGTTCGAGGTCGGTCACGACGATGGTCTCGGTGGTGCGGGCCGCGACCTGCATCATCGCCCCGAACGGATCGCGCAGATGGAGGAGGACGGCGCCGAGGACCGACACGTCGAACTCGCCGAGGTCGTCCGGCAGGTCGTACACCGTTCCGTACGCGACCTGGGCCTGCAGATCGTGTTCGACCTTGGTCCACCACCAGCTGCGTTGCACGGTGGAGATGAACTTCATCGCCGAGTCGCGGATCTCGTCGGTGACCTCACGCCCATAGGGGATGAGGTCGTTGTGGCAGTCGAGGCCGGCCTCGAAGGCGACGATCTGGGCGCCCTGCTGTTCCATCCACAAAGTGAGGTGTCCGGTCGCGGGGCCCAGCTCGAAGACCCGCTTCCCGGAGACGTCGACGCCGCCGAGGTAGGTGGATTCGTTGCCGTTGAGATCCCAGGCCCCCGGCAGGCGAGAGCCGTCCGCCGATGGGATCTGGTGGTACCAGTGGCAGTGCTCCACGGTGAGGGGCTCGAAGCGCTCGCGATGCTCGGCCTGAGCCTCGTCGGTGAGCTGTCCGAGGTGACCGGTCGGGCGGATCGCCGGCCAGACCGGAGGGAGCGACGCGGGGTCGACGCTCTCGACCACCGAACGCACCGACACGCCGCGCTCGCGCTCGCACGCCCTGACCTCGATCGCGTCGAATTCGTCAGCGATCGCGACGGGTGCCGGCGGCAGCGCGACGGGCGAGTCGGGCAGTTCCTCCATCGGCTCGGAGGCGCCTGGGGTGCTGCGGTCCGCGGACAGCGTGGTGAGGGTTCTCGCCGCGCGCTTGGCCTGCGATGCAGCGCGCCGGACGAACGATCTGCCGCCCTCACTCATCGCCACCCTCCAGGAACCGCTGGAACTCCTCGGCCAGCTCGTCGCCGGTCGGGACGTCGGTGGCCTTCGCCGACTCCATCGAGTCGACGTGCTGCTCGAGCGCCTGAACCATCCTCAGGTGGTCGGGCTTGTCGGCGATCGCGGCCTCGATCCGCTTGCGGCTCGCCTCCGCCCCGTCGGCGAGCGTCTGCGTCGACAGGGAGAAGCCGGTGAGCCGCCTCACCTCGTCGAGGAGCGCGGCCGCAGCGCCGGGGTACGGCTGCATGGACGCGTATTGAGGCACGGGCGCCCACAGCCCGAGCGCAGCCACGCCATGTCCGGGCGCGGCGTGCTCGAGCGCACCGTGAACGGTGGAGGGAACCTCGAGCTCATCGGGGAGGTATGGCACAGCGCGAGCATGGCTGGGGTCGGTGGTGGTGACCGCGACGTCCACGTCCCGCGTGTGGGGCACGGGACCGGGGAACGACGCCAGGCCGATGACCATGGTGGCGTCGAAGCGGAGCGCCAGGTCGAGCACCTCTTCGACGAACGCCTTCCACCGGCGGTCCGGTTCGGGTCCGTGGAGAAGAAGGACGTGCCGGCCGTCTGGATCGACCGCGTGGAGGAGGTCGATCGCGGGCCAGTTGAATCGATGGATGAGTCCGCTGCGGATCTTGATGGTGGGCCGCCGCACTCGGTAGTCGAGCAGGACGTCGGTGTCGAAGGAGGCCACGGTGGAGAACTCGAGCTGGCCCTTGAGCAGGTCCACCACCGACGCCTGCACAGCTCCCGCGTCGCCGAATGCGTCCAGCGCGACGAGCATGATCGGTTGTTCGATCCGGTCGTGATCGTGGAGCGTGTGAAGCGTCACAGCTCCCTGACCTGTTGGTGCGCGAGCTCGGCCAGGTCGAGAACGCTCTGGGCGAACACCTCGACTTCGGCCGGCACCTCCGGCGAAGCGCCGCCGATGTAGCGGCTGTAGACGCCTTCGAGGATGCAGGCCAGCCGCCAGTTGGCGAACGCGAGGTGGAACGGTGCGTCCGAGACGTCGCGGCCGGTGTGGTTGGCGTATCTCGTGACGAGTTCGGCTCGGTCGGCGAAGCCGTCGGCGATCGTGGCTGCGTCGCCGAGCGCGAGGAACGAGTCGGATGGTTCGTTCCAGTACGCCAGCATGATGCCGAGGTCGGCGAGCGGGTCGCCGAGCGTGGCGATCTCCCAGTCCAGGACCGCCGCGACCCGGGCGTGTTCGGTGACGAGGCAGTTGTCGAGGCTGTTGTCGCCGTGGACCTGAGTCGGGTCGCGCTGCGGCGGGATGCGCTCAGCGAGGCGGTCGTGGACCTCTTGGATCAGCGGCACCTCACGGCTCGTCATCGCTCCGAACGCGCGCAGCCAGGTGCGGAGCTGGCGCGCGACGAAGTCCTCACGTTTGCCCAGATCGGCGAGTCCGGTGGCATCGAGGTCGACGTCGTGGATCGCCGCCAGCGTGACGATCATGTCCTCGCACAACTCGGTTCGGTGGTCCGCGGGGATGACCTCCGCGTCGGCGGGCGTCCGCATGACGTGACCGTCGACGAACTCTGTGACGTAGAAGTCGGCGCCGTTGACGTCGTGGTCGGTGCACAGCCCCACCACGGGTGGCACGGGAACCGCCGAGCTGCCGAGGCTCGAGAGCAGGCGGTGTTCGCGAACCATGTCGTGAGCACCGGCGAGGATGTGTCCGAGAGGCGGCCTGCGCAGCACCCACTTTGCGCCCGCAGCGTCCGTGACGCGGTACGTGAGGTTGGAATGGCCCCCGGTGATGAGCTCGAACGTGAACGGTGGCTGTGCCGTCGTCGCCCGCTCGACGAGCCACGCCGTGACCGCAGGATGCTCGATGCCGTCGACCTGGTGGTTACCCTCGTCCACGTCTCTCCCTGCGTCGTCGCCGTCGGATCGGCTTACGACGCTAGCGGGGAATGATCGAGGGTCGGGGAGCGTTCCCGTGCCCGAACGGAAGTAGCAGCTGATGATCGATGTCACCGACCAGGACTTCAACGAGCAGGTCGTGGAGAAGAGCCACGAGGTCGCCGTCGTGGTCGACCTGTGGGCTCCGTGGTGCGGGCCCTGCAAGACCCTGGGACCCATCCTGGACACGGTGATCGGCGAGCAGGACGGCAAGGTCGTCGGCGTGAAGATCAACGTCGACGAGAACCCCGCGGTCTCGCAGGCCTTCCAGGTTCAGTCGATCCCGATGGTCGTGGCGTTCAAGGACGGTCAGGCTGTCGACGGCTTCATGGGCGCACAGGGTGAGCCCATGGTGCGCGACTTCGTCTCCAAGCTCCTCCCGACCGAGGAGGAGAACCAGGTCGAGTCCCTTGTGGCCGCGGGCGACGAGATGTCGCTTCGCGCTGCGCTCGAACTCGACAACGACCACGAAGGCGCCATCGTTGCCCTCGCGGAGCTTCTCGTCGGCGAAGATCGGTCGGAGGAGGGGTTGCAGCTTCTCGAGCGCATCCCCGAGACGGCCGAGACCCGCCGCGTCGCTGCCCTCGCACGCACGACCGACGCAGCCGGCGCAGGCGCCGATGAGATCGAAACGGAGCTGGCCGATCTGTTGACACGCGTGAAGGGCGACGATGATGCTCGTCAGCGGTTCGTCGACCTGCTCGAGGTGATGGGCGCTGAGGATCCCCGCGCCGCGGACTGGCGGCGAAAGCTCAGCACAGCGCTCTTTTGATCAGCCTGACTCGCCGCCGCCCAGCCACACGTCGGTGCGATCGGGCGCGAGCAGGTCGTTTCCGAGGAGAACGTCCGCCGCTCTCTCGGCGATCATCATCGTCGGCGCATAGATGTTGCCGTTGGTCACGACCGGCATCACCGATGCGTCGACCACCGCAAGACCGTCCACCCCGTGCACCCGCATCGTCGTCGGGTCGACGACGGCCATGTCATCGGTGCCCATCTTCGCGGTGCAGCTCGGGTGCAATGCCGTCTCGGCATCGCTGGCCACCCAGGCGAGGATCTCCTCGTCCGTCTCCACGGCGGGCCCCGGTGACACCTCGCCTCCGTTGAAGGGCTCGAACGCCGGCTGGGTGAGAATCCTGCGGGCGGTCCGGATGGCTTCGACCCACTCGCGCCGGTCCTGCTCGGTCGAGAGGTAGTTGAACTGCACCGCCGGCTTGTCGCGAGGATCGGTGCTGGTGATCTTCACGGTGCCGGTCGAGTTGGAGTACATCGGTCCGACGTGCACCTGGTAGCCGTGGCCCTCGGTGGGCGCCGAGCCGTCGTAGCGGATCGCGATCGGCAGGAAGTGGAACATCACGTTCGGGTAGGGCTCTGCGGGGTTGCTCTTCACGAACGCGCCCGCCTCGAAGTGGTTGGTTGCGGCCGGCCCGCGTCGGAACAGCCACTGCAAGCCGATCCAGGGCATGCGCCACTTCGCGAGGTGCGGTTGCATCGACACGGGCTGGGTGCAGGCGTACTGGATGTAGACCTCGAGGTGATCCTGGAGGTTCTCGCCCACGCCTGGTAGGTCGGCGACGACGTCGATCCCGAGTCCGTCGAGATGGCCGGGGTCGCCGATTCCGCTCAGCTGCAACAGCTGGGGCGAGTTGAAAGCCCCACCGCATAGGACGACCGTGGCTGCGCTGGCCACGTGGGTGCGGCGTCCCTTCCGATACTCGACGCCCGTCGCTCGCGTGCCGTCGAAGAGCACGCGGTTGACGTGGGCTCTCGTGACGAGGGTCAGGTTCGGGCGGTCGAGAACCGGGTGAAGGTACGCCCGTGCCGCCGACAGCCGACGGCCGCGATGGACGTTCTTGTCGAACGCGGCGAACCCCTCCTGGCGGTATCCGTTGACGTCGTCGCTTCGACGGAAGCCGGCTTGCGGCCCGGCATCGAGCCACGCCCCGAACAGCGGCGACACCGCGGGCCCGCGCTCGAGAACGAGAGGCCCATCGCCGCCGCGCCAGTCGTCACCGCCCGCGAGGCAGCTCTCCATCCGCTTGAAATACGGCAGGCAGTGGGCGTAGTCCCACGTCTCGAGACCCGGAAGCTCTGACCATTTCTCGTAGTCCGCTGGGTTGCCGCGCTGGAAGATCATCCCGTTGATCGAACTCGACCCGCCCAGCACCTTCCCCCGCGCGTGGTACACCCGCCGACCGCCTATATGAGGCTCGGGCTCGCTCTCGTACTTCCAGTCGTAGAAGCGGCTCCCGATGGGATAGGTGAGCGCGGCCGGCATGTGGATGAAGACGTCCCACTTTCGATCGGGGCGGCCGGCCTCGAGGACGAGAACGTTGTTGGACGGGTCCGCGCTGAGCCGGTTCGCCAACGCGCACCCGGCCGATCCGCCGCCCACGATGACGAAGTCGTGCGTGCCGGACCCGTCGCTCATGTGCTGCACGGTATTGCCTTCCCGGCGGCCAAACCGCCTCGGACGGTACGCTCCGATCGACGCGGAGGGGAAGGAACAGCGCATGCCGGTTCTCGGAACATCCATGGCCAGCATGCTCACGCCGGGTGAGCTGGCCGACTATGAGCGCGATGGGTTCCTCGTGCGTCCGGGCGCTCTCAGCGACGCCGAGATCAGCCGAGCCGAGGAAGGGTTTGCTCGCCATCCACCCCTCGACGGGACCCTGTACGACGTCCGGCCCCTCGAGTACCCCGAGCCCGGTCGCTACACCCTCGCCAACAACAGCCTGAAGGACGCTGACCTCGGCTTCATCGTCGAGCATCCCGAGGTGGTGGGCCCCGCAGCCCAACTGCTCGGCGACGAACCTCGGCTGACGGCGTTTGTCGTCTACGACCGCACGCCAGGCGGCCCGCCGATCGGATCGCACAACGACTACAAGCGCTGGAGGCCGGTTGGCTCCTCCATGAACTGGCTCTTCACGATCGTGCCGTTCGTCGATTTCGACGCGGCCGCGGGGCCGCTCTACGTGGTGCCCGGCTCGCACCATCTGGAGCGAATCCGGCCGGGGCCCGAGCGGCTTCTCGAAGTGGCGCCGCCCGTCGTGCCGGACGACACCGACTTCGTCGACCCCGAACTACGCCGCGGCGACGTTCTCTTCATGAACATGCACCTCTGGCACCGAGCCGACGGCAACGAGTCGACCCATCACAGGGCGGGCTTCTTCAACAAGTACTGCGCCGCATCGTGCCCGCCGGCCACGGGCTACCTGGTCTACGACGACGACGTTCATCGGATGCTGTCGGTCGAACACCGCGATCTCCTCGCCGTGCATTCGGACAGGTCGATCGATCGCACGCGGGTGGTTCTGACTCGTGAGAGAAACGGCGACCATCAGCTGCTGCTCCGTGAGACCGCCAATGGGTGGGCGCTTCCGGGCGGTGCCACCTTCGTGGAACAGGCCATCCCCGACTGGGACCGCGGCAACTACATCGCTGCGGCGCAGGCCGCGCTGCGAGACGAGCTGCGGATCGAGACGCCGTGGCTGTCATATGTGGGGGATTGGGAGGAGGGTGACGGGCTGGCGCGCGTGTATGCCTACACGCTCACCGGCCGCGGCTTTCCTGTGTCCTACGACGGCGAATGGGTGAGCCGCTCGGCGCTCGAGTCGCGACGCGACGACCTCGCCCATGGCTACGCCCCCGACGCGTTCGACGCGTGGCTCGACCCCGATCCCGTCCGCGGCAAGGGACTCACCCAGGCCCAGTCGCGCATCGACCAGTACGCCTACTGACCCGCTGAACAGAAGGAACTCATGTCCGACGTCATCTCCGCTGTCGACACCGGCCGCGTCCGCACGCTCACCATCGAACGCCCCGAAGCGCTGAACGCGATGAACAACGACGTCTTCGTCGGCCTCCGCGACAGCCTCGACGCAGCCGCCGCCGACGACTCGATCGCCGTCGTTGTCGTCACGGGCCGGGGTCGAGCCTTCTGCGCGGGACTCGACCTGGCCGAGGCGGCCAGCCAGCACTCGGGCGCCGACCAGTTCCCCTCGATGCTGCAGGTCCTCGCCCAGTTCCCCAAGCCGCTGATCGCCGCGGTCAACGGCCTCGGGGTGGGGATTGGCATGACGATGCTCGCCCACTGTGACCTGGCGCTCATGGCGGATGATGCCAAGCTGCGGACACCGTTCCCCCAACTCGGGCTCGCGCCGGAGGCGGGAAGCAGCTACACCTTCGGCAGCGTGATGGGGTGGCAGAACGCCGCATACGTGCTGATGTCGGGTCGGTGGTTCTCCGCCCAGGAATGCCTCGACATGGGCCTGGCTTGGAAGGTGTGTTCACCGGACGCACTGCTCGGCGAGGCCATGACCGCAGCCCAGGAACTCGCGGCGAACCCCATCCCCTCCCTCGTCGCCACGAAGCAGCTCATGTTGGACGCAGGACGGGCTGAGCAGGCCATCGACGCTCACAAGCGGGAACTCATCGCGTATGTGCCGTTGATGGGCGGCCCGGCCAACCGGGAGGCGTTCGCCGCATTCAACGAGAAGCGCGAACCCGACTTCGGCTCGATCCCCGGGTTGTGACCCTGACGGGCCCGCCTTCTCTGGGGAAGACTGGCCGGTACCTCGGCGGATGGGAGTCAGCATGAAATACAGACAGAGCGGCGGTCGGACGATCACCGGTCCCGCCGATTGGTTCACCGGCACCGTGTACATCGACAACATTCGGGTTTCCGACGAGCAGTCGTGCGTCGGGTGTGCACATGTCCGGTTCACCCCCGGCGCTCGCACCGCCTGGCACACGCACCCCCGTGGCCAGACGCTCTACGTCACCGACGGCATCGGCTACGTGGGCTGGAAGGGCGGCGAGGTGCAGGAGATCCGTCCCGGCGACGTCGTGTACATCGAACCGGACGAGGAGCACTGGCACGGCGCCTCCGCATCGCGCTTCATGGCCCACGTCGCG
>CAYUBX010000046.1:0-11407 GCA_964443165.1 uncultured Acidimicrobiales bacterium | reverse complement strand
CGAAGCGGTCCTTGCGCCTCCTCCTGGACGTTCACCACGTAGTTGTCCGCTGTGGTGAAGAGGTTCTTCGCCAACCCCTCCCACTTCTTGGTGACGCGTGCGACCTCGGTTCCGGCCGAATCCTGGATATTGAAGTTCCACGCCCGCCAGTTCTCGCCGTTGAGTGTGCCGAGCTCCTCCCCGACCGGGCCTTCGAGACCGAAGCGGATCTTGCCGATCGCGTTGAGCTGGACCACCCGGCCGATCGTCGTTCCGGCGCCGTCGCGCACCTCTACCTTGGACTTGAGGAACTTGGCGGGGCGGGTGAGCTGCAGCACGACCGCGCCAGTCGCATCGATGACCTCAAGGTTGTGGGTGAAGAACTGATCGACGCTCGACACAAAGCGCAGGGCCTTCTTCAGCCCCGACTGACCGACCTGCCTCACGGCGCCGATCTGTGAACCCTCGGCATCGAAGATCTTGTACTCGTTCTGCAGCTCGATGATCTTGGCCTTCTGCTGCACCACGAGTGTCGGCTGGGAGAAGAGCTCGCTCATCTCGACGATGCTACCGAGGCGAGATGCCGCTCGACCCGGAGCCCCTCGCCCAGCGGGAGGTCGTCGGCGGCAGCCAGCGCCCGCTTGAGTGAGCGCATCACCGCTGGATCGACTTGTGCGAGTTGGACCGCGAGTTCGCCGGTGCGCTCCTGGAGAGCATCGCGGGGCACCACTTCGTGAACCAGGCCGCGCCTCAACGCCTCGCTCGCGTCGAGGTTGCGGCCGCTCAGAACGATGGGTGAGGCCGCGTGTGGTCCGATCGCCCGGGTGAGGCTCTGCGTGCCACCGGCCGCGGGAAGCATGCCCAGCTTGGTCTCGGGGAGCCCGAGCACGGCGTCGTCCGCGGCGATCCGCAGGTCGCACAGAAGTGACATCTCCAGGCCCGAACCAACGGTGTACCCGTGGAGCTCCGCGATGGTGGGGACCGGGAGCTCGGAGAGTGTGATCCACGGGTCCCGGTCCCATCGGATTCGGCGCGCATCGACGATGGTGTCCGCCGACCCGAACTCGCTGAGGTCCGCTCCGGCGCTGAAGTGCTTCCCCGCCGCGCGAAGGATCATGCAGCGAACGTCCGGGACATCACGCACGGCGGTGAGCGTCGCGATCAACGCATCGCGCATCTCCAGGTCGTAGACGTTGAGCGGCGGGTGATCGAGCGTCACGACGGCGACGCCGGCCTCCCCGAACTCGAGGTGGACCCGCTCGCTCATGAGATGTCCGCCAGTGGCGCGATCGCCCCGGCCAGGGACACGCGCGAGTGCCTCGGGGCGGAGTCGGTCAACTGCGCGAGGGCAGTCCGGCATGCGAGCAGACCGGCGATCGGATCGGGGTAGGAGAAGGCCGGCGCGACCGGACACTCCCCCACCCACCCGAGTCCTGATGTGGCGTGCACGCCGGTGCCGTACGCCACCCAGTCGGCCTCGGGCGACGCCTCGTCGAACGCAGTGATCGCGAGCGTGCGGAGGCCGGGATGTCTCTCCGAGAGGCTCGCCGCATCCATGCCGAGATTGGCAAGAGCCCGATTGGACAGGGACGTGACGACGAGGTCGGCGGATCGAAGGATGCGGTCGAACTCGCCGCCGTGCGAACAGTGGCGAAGATCGAGGTCGAGGATCTCCTTCGCCTTGTTGAGCTCCATGAACATGGGAGCCCGTCCGCTCCCGTCGTCACCGTCGCCCCAGCGGAGGCCGTCGGGCCGTGCGGACGGCTCGATCTTCAGAACCGTGGCGCCCGCCCGCCCGAGCAGCTCGGTGCAGAGAGGGCCCGCCCACATCGACGTCAGGTCGACGATCCTCGCGCCGCGAAGGTCAACCTGGCCCATCGGCTCCGGATCCACCTCCGCGAAGCTGGAGCCGGGCTGCCGCCGATAGGGCGCCACCGGCAGCCGCCACACCTGGGCGCGCGCTGCGAAGGACTCGGGATCTCGGTCACGGGAGGCAACCGCTCGAAACGACTCCCACGTGGCCGCGTCGTCAGGACCGAGGTCGACCGAGAGATAGCCGCCGCCCAGCGGGACCGGCTCGGCGGGGCGCGTCGGCTCATCGACGACTCGTTCGGGGAGGTCGACCCACCACGACGCATCGCCGACCGGTGCAGCGTCACACGTCCGATCGATCACGGCCCCATGCGTCGCGGCGAGCTCGTGCAGACCCGTCGGGAGCCAGTGCGTCGTCATCGGCCTGCGAAATCGGGAGGCCGCTTATCAAAGAAGGCGGCGAGCCCCTCGGCGCGGTCTTCGGTGGCCGCGAGTTGGTGGTTGAGATCACCCTCGAGCCGCAGCCCGTCGCGAAGGGGCAGCTCGCTGCCCCGGTGGACCGCCTCCTTCGCGAACTCCAGCGCGAGCGGCCCCGTGCCGAGCAGCTGGTCGACAAACTCGGCGACGGCGCCGGGCAGGTCCTCCACCACGGCGTGCACCACTCCCCAGGTCTCGGCGGTGGCGGCGTCGATGGCCTCGCCGAGCATCAACATGCGAGTCGCCCTCGCTGCGCCGACTGCACGCGGTAGCCGCTGTGTGCCGCCCCACGCCGGAAGCCGGCCCTCGCCGACGTCTGGCACTGAGAAACGGGCCGACGAGTCGGCCAGGCGCAGATCGCAGGCGAGGGCGAGCTCCATCCCCACCGACGAACACTCACCTGTGATGCCGGCGACGATCGGAACTCGCAGCCGCGAGAGCGCCGCCGCCGGGTCGGGATCGGCGGACATCACCTCGAGATCGTCCGCAGGGCCGGAGCAGAAGTCATCGGACGCGACGAGGACCACGACGCGCACGCCGCGGTCCTCGACCAGTTCCTGTGCGGCCGCCGACAGATTCCGAGCGGTCCGCGCATCCAGCGGCCCGCCGGGGAGGGTCAGCGTTGCGACCCGGCCGTCCTCGGCTCGTTCGAGCTCCATAGGCGCCGAATCCCCCAAGAGCGACCTCAGTCGGCCGACTTGGTCTTCTTCGGCTCCTGGAGCTCCATGTCCTTGCCGTTGCACTGCAGGGTCACGCCGCCCGGCTTGGTCACCAACACCTCGATGCCGGTGTCCTCATCCTGGTAGCGCTTGCCGACCTTGAGGCCTTCGCCGCCATCGGACGCGGTGACGTCGCCGTCGCCACCCTTCGTCACGATGACCTGAACGCCACCGTCGAAGTCGAGCCGCTCGCCAGCCTTGGTCGCCACGTTGGTTACCCCCTGAAGAAGTTCGGTGTCGCTACAAACTACCGAACGTTCGAATCGGGTACCAACGATCCCTGGGCCTCGACCGCGATACTTCACTCATGACAACTGCTCTCGTGGTCGGTGGGACGGGCCCGACGGGTCCGCTCGTGGTCAACGGGCTGCGCGACCGCGGCCACGACGTGACGATTCTGCACACCGGCCGGCACGAGACCGACCTGATCGGACCAGAGGTCGAGCACATCCACACCGATCCCTTCGATGTCGACCGCACGTCCGACGCGCTGGGAGATCGGACCTTCGACCTCGCGGTCGTGATGTACGGCCGACTGCGCGATCTGGCCCGGCTCCTGGTCGGGCGGTGCGGCCACTTCGTGTCGATCGGCGGGGTCGGCGTGTACCTCGGGTTCGCCAACCCCGACGAGCTCTCGCCCGCTGGACTGACCATCCCCCAGCCACACGACGCACCGCTCGTGGGCGACGGCGAGTCGTTTCGGAAGCTCCGACGCATCCGCCAGACCGAAGAGGCGGTGTTCCAACACCACCCCGCGGCAATCCATCTCCGCTATCCGCAGCTCTACGGCCCACGCCAGATCCTGCCGAGGGAGTGGCCCTATGTGCGGCGGGCGCTCGATCGGCGGCCTCACATCGTCGTACCAGACGGCGGGCTCACGGTGAAGAGCCAGGCGTGGGTCGGCAACGCGGCCCACGCAACGCTTCTCGCGTGCGACGCTCCTGCCGCGGGGGTGGGCAACATCTACAACGTCGCCGATGAGCACGCTGTCTCGATCGCCCAGATCGCGGAGATCGTGGCTGACGAGCTCGGGCACACATGGGAGGTCGTGTCGATCCCTCACGAACTCGCGCCGTGCACTCGACCCATGCTCACGAGCTGGAGTTCGAGCCATCGGGTCCTCGACATCGGTCCGACCCAGAGGGACCTCGGCTACCGGGACGTGCTCCCCGCGAGGAATGCGTGGCGCGAAGCGGTGCGCTGGCTGGCCGGGAACCCCCTCGACTACGGCGGCGCGCTCGAGAAGCGGCTGCAGGACCCCTTCGACTACGACTCCGAAGACCAGCTCGTCGCGGCATGGCACGCGGTTACGGCCGCCCTTCTCGACGTGGAGTGGCCCAACCCGCCCGGGTACACGTCGGCCTACGTGGGTCGGCGCCCCAACCCCGCCGACCCGCGCTGAGCAGTCGGCGCTCAGTCGGCGAGAACGCCGCGGAGCAGATGTCCCGGCGTCGCACCCGTCGGCACACCACCCTCCACGAGGACCTCTCCGTTGACGATCGTGGCGAGGAATCCCGTCGCGGTCTGCCGGAGACGAGGTGCTCCCGCGGGGAGATCGTGCACCAGTTCCGGCAGGTCGGGCGCCACGGTCAGCGGATCGAAAACGTTCACATCGGCCGCCATGCCCTCGGCGAGAACGCCACGATCGCTGAATCCCCAAGCGGTGGCCGGAACGTGGGTGATTCGCCGCACGGCGTCCTCCAGAGTGAACGCCTCCTTGTCGCGGACCCAGTGACCCAGAAGGTGGGTCTGGATCGACGAGTCCATGATCTGGGTGACGTGTGCACCGCTGTCGCTGAACGTCGGGATCGCGTACGGATGCTGCATCAGTTGGAGGACGAGATCCTGGTCCTGGTTGGCAGCCGCCTGGATGAAGAACAGCCCCAGATCGCTCTCGAGCGAGAGGTCCACGAACGCTTCCATCGGCGACACGCCACGCTCGGCGGCGATCTGCTCCATGTTGCGGTGCGGCGGCAGCGCACTGAACATCGGAATCACGTGCTGCCAGTCGGGCTTCCGGGCCTCCGCGCCGATCGCCCGTCCGTAGTCGCCGTTCTCCGCGGCATCGATCAGCTTGGCCCGCATCGCCGGATCGGCGAGCGCCGCCTTCTGTTCGGCGAGTGACTGCTGACGAAGATCGCTCCACAACGGGAGGGCGTCGAACGGAAGCCGGGTCTGGAACGACAACAGCACGCCGAACTGACGGGTGTGTACCTGACCCCAGGATCGACCGCCGGACGAGTTGATGCGATCCAGCAGCTCCACCACCGGCCGCCAGGTGTGCTCGACGTTGGAGAAGGCCAACATGCCGTAGGTGATCGGCACCCCGCTGCGGACCGCGAGGTCGACGAGGCGCGAGATGTAGGCCTCCCGCTTCTCGGGATCGCGGGAGCGGAGATCGCCGTGATGCGCGAGCTCGAAGATCCCACCGCCGAGGCGCCCCATCTCCGACACCAGCGCCTCGATCTCGGACCAACCGGCCATCCGGGAGGCGACCGGCCGGTCATCGGAGGTCTCATGGTTGAACGAGATGGAGGTCGTGAATCCCATGGCGCCCGCGCGAAGCGAGTCGCGCAGCTGGCCGAGCATGCGACGCAGGTCATCGGGGTCGGCTTCCTGCTCGAACGCCCGCTCCCCCATCGCCCACGTCCGAAGTGCGGAGTGCCCGACGTAGCCCGCGTAGTTGATGCCCTTCGGGGTGGCGTCGACGAAGTCGAGGTACTCGGGGAACGTCTCCCACGACCAGTCGATGCCCGCCGCCATGGCCTCCGGCGAGATGTCCTCGGCGCGCTCGAGGTTGCGCACGACGAGGTGACGTTCGTTGCTGTTGACGGGTGCAAGGGTGAAGCCGCAGTTGCCCATCACGGCCGTGGTGACGCCGTGGTAGCACGAGCTCTCGCCGAGCGGATCCCAGGCGATCTGGGCGTCCATGTGGGTGTGGACGTCGACGAACCCCGGCGTGACCACATGGCCCTCCGCATCGATCACCCGGCCGGCCCGTCGGCCCATCAGATCGCCGATCTCGGTGACGATGCCGTTCTCGATCTCGACGTCCGCCCGCCGCGCCGCTGCGCCCGTGCCGTCGACCACCGATCCACCTCGAATGATGAGATCCCCCATGGAGAAGCCCCCCTGTCTCCGCTACGTCTACTGCGCTGTGCTCGTTCCAGTCACAGAGATCGAACCACGGCGCCCCTGCGGGAACGCTATCTGTTTCGCACCGCCCCTACTGGAGGACTCCGCGCGCAGCGAGGTCCGCGATCTCGTCGTTGCTGAGACCGAGGACGTCGCTCAGCACCTCGTCGGTGTGGGCTCCCAACCTCGGGGCCGGCCGCGGCATGCCGTTGGGCCCCTCGTGGGAGATCCAGGGAACGCCCATGTGGCTCTTGCGCCCGACGGCCGGGTGCTCGAGCCGTTCGATCAGACCCCGTTCGTTGTAGTGGGGATCCTCATCGAGATCCCGGGCATCCATCGAGGGAATGGCGGGGACACCCACCTCCTGGCAGCGCTCGGTGACCTCCCACCGATCCTGGGCCGCCACCCAACTGGCCAGCACGTCGTCGAGTTCGTCCTCGTGCTGCTTTCGATCGGGTGCGGTCGCGAAGCGCTGGTCGCCAGCGATCCCGACGAGCGTGGCGAGCGAGTTCCACTGCTCGTCGGTCGCGCACGCGATCGCGACCCAGCGATCATCGCCCGCGCAGCGGTACACGTTGTGCGGTGCCATCAGGGGGTCGCGGTTGCCCATCCGCAGCGGTTGCTGCCCGGTGAGCGCCCATCCCATCCATCCCTCGGCGACGCACGCCGTGGTGGCCTCCCACAGCGTGGTGTCGATGTGTTGCCCCTCGCCCGTGCGACGGCGCGCGACCAATGCCGCCATGAGAGCGAACGCGGTGGCGATGCCCGCTGCTGGGTCGCCGAGCGCGACCCCGAGTTCCTCCGGCGGGCCGCCCGGGTACCCCGTCAGCGATGCGAGCCCCGAGAGCGGGCCGGTGGTGGGCCCATAGCCGATGTAGTTCTTGTACGGCCCGTAGCTGCCGTATCCGCTGATCGTCGCCACGATCACGTCAGGCCGCTCAGCCGCCAGCTGGTCATACGCCAGCCCGAACCGTTCCATGATTCCGGTTCCGAAGTTGGACATCACCAGATCGCACTCCAGCGCGATCCGTTTGGCGAGCACCCGTCCCTCATCGGAGCCGAGGTCCACGGTGATGCTCTTCTTCCCCTGTCCCCACTGGTTGAAATAGGCGTTGGTGTCCGGGGTGGGGTCGTGATCGATCGAGTGGAGGGGAAGGCGCCGTCCCAGATCCATGGAGATCGACGACTCGATCTTGATCACCTCGGCACCGAGGGCTGCGAGGTGCATCCCGCAGTACGGCCCTGCCCAGACCCACGAGAAGTCGGCGATGCGCACTCCGTCGAGCGGGCGGCTCCCGCTCGAGGGAACCGGCGCGGCCGGTGGCTCGGGCCGTGACGAGGCCCAGGTCGCGCTGGCATGTTCGTCGAGCGCGGGCGCGGGCCGTCGGATGTCCCACCACGGATGAGTGAGACGCGACGGTGGACCTGGCATTCGCACCGGACCCAGGCCGGGTTGTTCGACTTCCCGAAGGAACCCGCGCGCCTCCAGGTGCGGCTCCTTCGACATCTGCTCCATCGTGAATACCGGGGCAAAGGCCACCCGATTGGACTGCCCGATATGGAACAGGTCCATCACCTTCTGGTCGGCGACCCACTCACCCAGCCACATGTGGAGCAGGTCCTCGGCCCCGTACCGTCCCTCGACGGTGTCGAAGATCTCCATCTGGGCCCACTCGGGCTGGCCCATGATCTCTTTGAGGCGGCCCCACTGATCCTCCTCGACGCACACCACGAAGATGCGCCCGTCCACGGTGTCGAGGATCCGCCAGGGGTTGAGCACTCGAGCTCCCAGCCGGCTCGGAATCTCGCGCAGGTACGACCAGCTGATGAAGCCGGCTTCGAGCATCGTGGCCACGTGCGCCGCGGCGCTGTAGTCGAGGTGATCACCCTGGCCGGTCCGCTGGGCACGATCGACGGCTGCGAGCGCTGCGGTGGCGGCACCGAAACCGGCCTGGAAGTCGGCCTGGTGTCCGAAGGGCTTGAGGGGCGGCACGTCGTCGCGATCCGAGCACCCGGGCGTCAGATAGCCCCAGCCTCCGCCGTGCACGACCTGTAGCTCTTCGGCCACGTAGCCGCTGTAGGGCCCGATCTGACCGAAGGGTGTCAGGGCCAGGGTGACCAGCGACGGGTACTTCTCCCGCAGCTTCGACGCCGTCAGGCCCGCTGCTTCGGACCGCGCCGGAGGGAGGTTGTGGAGCAGAAGATCGGCCCCGCCGAGCAGCTCTGCCACCCGCGTCTGACCGTCTGCCGTATCGAGATCAGCGACGACCGAGCGCTTGTTGATGTTGAGGTACGTGAAGAGCCCGCCGGGACCGTCGTGGTCAGGTGCGGGGAACGGCCCACGCGTCCGCGCTCTGTCGCCGCCCGGGGGCTCGACCTTGATGACGTCAGCTCCCAGATCCGCGATCAGTTTCGCGGCCCATGGTGCCGACACCATCTCGCCGATCTCGACAACGCGGATCCCCGCGAGGCCGCGTTGGTCCGGAGGTGCGACCGTCATCGTCACTGTCCGATGCCGTTCGGAGCGCTCAGGGCGACTCGTGCTTGAAGGACAGGCGCACCTTGGTGCGGAAGGCGGCGACCGAACCGTCCTCGATCACCACGTCCTGCTCGACCACCTCGGCGACACGCAGATCGCGGAGGGTCTTGGACGCCTCGTTGATCGCGTTGGCCGTGGCCTGTTCCCAGGACTGGTCGCTGGTGCCGATCAACTCGATGACGTTGTAGACGCTCACTGCTTCGTAGCCTCCCGGGTCATGGACATCGTGCCCTACAGTTTGGCGCACACCACGCATCGGAGGTCGAGGCGATGGCCAACAGGGGTACGGGGTCCGCGCACAACAGGGTCGAGAAGGTGATCACCCTCGTCGCGTCGAGTCCCGAGTCGTGGGAGGACGCAGCTCACCAGGCGATCACCGAGGCCACGAAGACCATCCGCGATCTCAGCGTGGCCCACGTCGAGCAGCGAGACGTCCTGATCATCGACGAACAGGTCGCCCAGTACCGGGTGAAGCTCCGCGTCGCCTTCCAGGTCGATCGCTGGCGACCGGGTGCGACCGAGGACGACCCGGACGTCGAGGTCACCCGCTGGTTGATCGTGGCCAACCAGACGCTCGGCACCGGCGAGCTCGTCGCCGAGATCGACAGCCTCAACAAAGAAGGCCCCTGCGAGTTCCATCTCCTCGTACCCGCCACCCACTCCAAGAGCTACGCGCGGGCGCGTCGCCTCTCGATGCTGGGCGCCGATCCCGTGACCGGCATCCCCTCCGAGCAGCTTCCGGCGAGCGAGGAGTTTCTCGGCCCCGATGTCGAGGGAATCTCCGCGGCGCAGACGCGCCTCGACGCTCAACTGGCCAAGATCGATGCTGCGTCGTACGCCGCCACCGGCGAGCTCGGTGACGCGGACCCCATCCGGGCGATCCAGACCGTGCTCGGCCGTTCATCGTTCGACGGCATCATCTTGTCGACGCTTCCCACCGGGTTGTCGCGCTGGCTGAAGGGCGATCTGGTTCGGCGGGTGAAGCGCGAGACGGGACTGCCGGTCACCCACATCCCGGGGTCGGCACCGCCCGACGACCTCTACGAGTAGCGCACAGGCAACCACTGGCCCTGCCGTTCGACCGGCCGTAGGGTCAGCGGGGTGAAGGAACTCTCCGGGAAGACCGCTGTCATCACAGGGGCCGCCAGCGGGATGGGCCTCGCGTTCGCACATCGCTTCGCTCGCGAAGGCATGAACGTCGTGATGAGCGACATCGAGGAACCTCGGCTGCGCGAGGCCGTGGCCGCCGTCGAGGAGCACGGCACGAGCGTCATCGGACAGGTGACGGACGTCGCCGACGGGGACGCCGTCGATCAGCTCGGCGTGGCCACCTTGGACGCCTTCGGTGCCGCCCACGTGGTGTGCAACAACGCCGGGGTCGCCGGCGGCCTGATGGATGGCCGGATCGACGTCAACGACTGGAAGTGGGTCATCGACGTCAATCTCTGGGGCGTGATCCACGGGCACAGGGTCTTCCTGCCCCCGATGCTCGAGCAGGGCGAGGGCCACATCGTCAACACAGCATCGCTCGCGGGCCACTTCGCCGGCCACAGCGCGTACAGCGCGTCGAAGTGGGCTGTCGTGGGGATCACCCAGGGCCTCTTTCAGCAGATGCAGGCCGGTGGCACCGGCGTCGGGGTCTCCTGCCTGTGCCCGGGTTGGGTCAACACCGACATCGCCACGAGCGATCGCAACCGTCCGGAGTGGGCGGCACCCGACGCGCTCGTCGAACCGACTCCCGAGATCGAGGCGCGCTGGCAGTTCGTGACCGACGCTCTGGCCAGCGGAATGCAGCCGGACGAGGTCGCCGAGCTGGTGCACGACGCGGTGATCAACGACAAGTTCTGGATCTTCACCGACATGGGGATGGTCGCGTTGCTCGAGGACAAGCACGCGTCGATCATGGAAAACCGCAATCCACAGGGCTTCGGTCTGACCGATTGAGCCCGGCTCTCACAGGGGGAATTCATCATGGAGCCACGCACACACGAAGAACGTCGGGCCGACGCGCTCGAGGTTCTGGACGGGTTCATGGCGGGCGAGGTCGACCCGGAGCGATCCGCACGGGCGATGCATCGCCGTCATGGCGCGCTGGGCAGCTACGCGGTCGACGTCGTCATGGGTGACGTCTGGGCAAGACCTCAGCTGAGCCGCCGGGACCGCAGCCTGATCGTCATCACCGTCCTGGCCACGATCGGGAGCACCGAGGAACTGTCGCTCCACACGATGGTGGGTCTCAACAACGGGCTCACCCGCACCGAGATCGAAGAGATCATGCTGCACGTGGCCTGCTACGGCGGATTCCCGATGGCGATGCAAGCCACGCGGATCATGGAAGAGCGCTTCGCAATGATCGACGGGGTCGACCGCCTTCCTCCACGCGGGGAGAGCGCGTTGCTGGGAGATCTGGAGCGACGAGCCCGAGCCTGCGACGTTCGGCAGACGCTCACCGGCGGCCGGTCGAACCCGGATCCCGACGCGGACTTCGAGGCTTTCGTCGGCGCACTCGGGGAGGTCGGCCGGATCGCATATCACTGGGCGTTCGGCGACGTGTGGGCGCGTGACGAACTGAGTCGACGCGACCGCTCGGTCGTGGTCATCGCGATCCTCACCGTGTTGTCGCGGGTGGATGAACTGGCCTTCCACATTCCCGCCGGCCTCAACCACGGCCTGAGCCGCACCGAGATCGAGGAGATCATGGTGCAGCTGACGATCTACGGCGGGGTGCCGAGAGCCATCGAGGGCG
>CAYUBX010000045.1:0-11457 GCA_964443165.1 uncultured Acidimicrobiales bacterium | reverse complement strand
CGAAACGACGCCCGTGACGGAAGCCGGCTCGCCCCGAGCGAGTTGACTCCTCCGTCCCGTCTCCCGCCGAGAAAGGTTTCACCATGACCGACGTTCGCGACGTGATCATCATCGGAAGTGGCCCCGCCGGGCTCACCGCAGCCATCTACACCGCGCGAGCGAACCTCTCTCCACTCGTCATCGAGGGTGAACCGTCTTCCACGAGCGATCAGCCCGGTGGCCAGCTCATGCTCACCACAGACGTGGAGAACTACCCCGGGTTCCCCGACGGCATCATGGGCCCCGAACTCATGCAGAACTTCCGCGCCCAGGCCGCGCGCTTCGGGGCGGAGTTCCTCACCGCCAAGGTGAGCAAGGTCGACTTCTCCTCGCGCCCCTTCGGGATGTGGGTAGGCGACCAGGAGTACCGATCCAACACGGTGATCATCTCCACCGGCGCCCAGAGCCTGATGCTCGGGCTGCCCAACGAGGAGCGGCTGATCGGACACGGCGTCAGCACATGCGCCACGTGTGATGGGTTCTTCTTCCGCGACCAAGAGATCGCTGTCGTGGGCGGTGGCGACAGTGCCATCGAGGAGGCAACGTTCCTCACCCGATTCGCCTCGAAGGTCATCATCATCCACCGACGTGACGAGCTCCGCGCGTCGAAGATCATGCAGGACAGGGCATTCGCCAACGACAAGATCGAATTCATGTGGAACTCCCAGGTCACCGCGATGAATGGGGAGTCCAAGCTCGAGAGCGTGACGGTGCAGGACACTCAGACCGGCGAGGAACGCGACCTCCCGCTCTCGGGCCTCTTCATCGCGATCGGTCACCGCCCCAACACCGACCTCTTCGCGGGCCAACTCGACCTCAAGGACAACGGCTATCTCATCACCGAGCCGGACAGCAGTCGTACCGCTATCGAGGGCGTGTTCGCCTGCGGAGACGTCCAGGACGACTACTACCGCCAAGCGATCACGGCCGCTGGCTCGGGCTGCATGGCGGCCATCGACGCCGAGCGGTGGCTCGAAGAGACCGGGCACTGACCCACCGCGCCCCGGGAATGTTTCGCAGGCCGCGCTGGTTCACCTGACCGCTACCATTCGCACAACACCGAACCGAGGAGCTCGCAGATGGCTGCAGGGATTACCGACCTCAACGACAGCACCTTCGACGAGACCGTCGGCTCGTCTTCCGAGCCCGTCCTCGTGGACTTCTGGGCCGAATGGTGCGGCCCCTGCAAGATGATCGCACCGATCCTCGAAGAGATCGCCGGCGAGCAGGACGGCCTGCAGATCGCCAAGGTCAACGTGGACGAGAGCCCCGACATCGCCCGGCGATTCGAGGTCATGAGCATCCCGACGCTTATCGTCTTCCAGGACGGTGAACCGGCGAAGCGCCTGGTCGGCGCAAAGCCCAAGGGCGCACTGCTCGAGGAGATCGGCGAATTCCTGTAGTCCGCCCCTTCGGCGTCGGCGCTCGCGGCGACCACGTCCGCGACCTCCAGCGGCGCCTCTCTGCGCTGGGCCACGACCCCGGGCCCGTCGACGGGTCCTTCGAACGCCAGACTCGCGCGGCGGTGGTGGCGTTTCAGACCAGCCGCTCCATCGACGTCGACGGGATCTGTGGTCCTCAGACATGGGCGCTGGTGGTCGAGGCCGGTCAGCGGCTGGGTGGGCGACTGCTCTATCTGCACTCCCCTGCCCTGCGCGGCGACGACATCGCCGAGCTCCAGCAGATGCTGAGCACCCTCGGCTTCTCCGTCGGGAGAATCGACGGGATTCACGACGCTCAGACAGCGCACGCAGTCGAGGACTTCCAGCGCAACGCAGGACTGGTCTCGGACGGCATCTGCGGTCCAGACACCCTCGATGCCCTCCAGCGCTTCGTGAAACATCTGCGGGGCGCGGAGGACATGGCTGCTATCGAAGAGCGTGAGCGGCTCACCGGTGACGGCGTCCACCTCACCGCGCGTCGGGTTGCCATCGGTGAACGCGGCGGCCTCGACGCGATCACCGCCGCGATCCGCCGGGCCCTCACCGATGCGGGGGCCGACGTCCTCACCGTCCATCACCCCGACTGGACTGCCCAAGCAGCACAGGTCAACGGGTACGACGCAGACGTCTACCTGGCCCTCGAGCTGCGGCCCGAGCCGCCGACAATCGCGTTCTTCGAGGGCCAGCACTTCGTCAGTCCGGGAGGCCGCGCCCTCGCGGGCCGGCTGTGCACCAGCCTCCAACCGCTCTTTCCGGACATCTCGGTACGCGGCATGCGGCTCCCGATGCTGCGAGAGACCAAGATGCCGGCGGTGCTGTGTCGTTTCGAACGGGCGCGCGATGTCGTGCAGCACAACCGGGCGGTTGCTCAGGCCATCGCATCGGCGACCGAGGACGTGCTCACCAGCACGGCGGACGATCTCTGATCATCGCCCGCCGCCGCGAGTTGTCCACAACCAGCCCACAGGTTGTGGACATCGATCTGGTATCGAGAATCGAGTCCAACCCTCAACACACGCTTGAGGGTTATAGCTGGGGGATCAGGCGCCGCCCTGGATCACGTGATAGATGCGCTCGAGATCACTCAACGTAGCGAAGTCGACCGTCATACGGCCTTTTTTGGCGCCCATCTGAACACGAACAGTGGTACTCAAGCGCTCCGACAGCAGTTGCTCCAACTCGAGAAGAGCCGCCGGACGGGGGTCCTGAGGCGGTGACGGCTGGTCCGTGTCCGGCTGCTCGCTCTCCTGGACATCGCGAACCGCGTCTTCGACAGCCCGGACCGACCAGCCCTCGGCGATCACCTTCTTGGTGAGACGCTCTTGGGCCTCCCGATCGGGACAACCCAGCAGGGCCCGAGCGTGGCCCGCGGTCAACTGTCCTTCGACGAGAGGCCTCTGCACGGCCACCGGAAGCTGCAGGAGGCGCAGCGTATTCGTGATGGTGGCCCGGCCTTTGCCCAGTAGCTCTGCGAGTTCCTCGTGGGTGACCCCGAAGTCTTCGAGGAGTTGCTGGTACGCCGCCGCCTCCTCCAGAGCGTTCAGATCCTGTCGGTGGATGTTCTCCACCATCGCTTGGACCAGGCTCGACTGGTCGTCGGCTGTCCGAACCACGGCGGGAATCGTCGTGAGGCCCGCCTTGCGAGAGGCTCGCCATCGCCTCTCCCCCGCGATGAGCTCGAAGGATCCCTCCTCGACTCCCGGTCGCACGACGATGGGCTGCAAGACCCCGAACTCCGCCACCGAAGCCGTGAGGGTGTCGAGCGCATCCTCGTCGAAGTGCTGCCGGGGCTGATATTGATTGACGATGATCGAATCCAGGGCCAATTCACGGTAGGTGTCACCATCCGTGCCGGCCGCCGCACCGTCTATCGGGATCAGAGCGCCGAGCCCCTTCCCGAGACCTCCGGGTCGAGCCATCACCCACCTCCCTGGCTCGCCACACCTTGATCGCTGGCGACGACCTCCTTGGCGAGTTCTCGATAGGCCAACGCACCGCGACTTGTCGGGTCGAAGGTCGTGATCGGCTGTCCAAAGCTCGGGGCCTCCGACAGCCGGACGGTCCTCGGGACAACCGTGCGACACACCTTGTCACCGAAGTGATGGCGGACCTCCGTCACCACTTGATCCGCGAGCCGGGTTCTGGCGTCATACATCACAAGGATAATTAGTGAAATGACAAGAGAGGGATTGAGATTCTGTTGAATCAGGTTGACGTTGGAGAGGAGCTGCCCCACACCCTCGAGTGCGTAGTACTCGCACTGGATTGGAATGATGATCTCCTTCGCGGCTGCGAGCGCATTCACGGTCAACAATCCAAGGGATGGAGGGCAGTCGATGAAGATGTAGTCGAACTGCTCGTCCAACCCATCGAGGGCCTGACGGAGCTTCATCTCGCGGCTGAACATCGGCACCAACTCAATCTCTGCGCCGGCCAGATCGAGACTCGCGGGCGCCACGAAGAGATGACGAATCGAGGTGCTCTCGATGCAGTCATCCAGGCTCGCTGTCCCCATCAAGACGTCGTACATCGAGTTGTCGAGAAACCGCGGATCGATCCCGAGCCCGGTCGTTGCATTTCCCTGGGGGTCGAGATCGACGGTCAGTGTGCGATAGCCCGCCTCAGCAAGAGCGGCGGAGAGGTTCACCGCTGTGGTGGTCTTTCCCACCCCGCCCTTCTGGTTGGCGATGGCCACGACGCGGGTCATACGTCCTCCTCACGGCGTCGGGGGAAACGGCCGCGCGCGCTAGGAAACCGCGTTCCACCCAAGAGGTCAAGCCTCTCGTGTCAGTTTCACGTGAAACGATGGTCATCGCCCTCCCGAACGCATTCATCTCGTTTCACATGAGACGCACGGACGCTGTGTCACCGCGAGAGCCCATTCCGCGGTCACACGACAGGGTTGCCTGTTCCACGTGGAACCACCACAGTCCAATGATCACCCGATGCTTCAGAACAGTGGCTTCTTCGTCATCTGGGACCAGCGCCGCGGCACCCGGTCAACAGGCAGCAGGTGAAGCGCCATGACCGCGAATGACGGCTCGGTCCCAGTTCGTACGGCGGGGGAGAACCCCAGCGTGCTGAGTGCCTCGTTCGACCACCGGGTCCGGAGCATCTCTGCAACGGACCCCTCCGGACCGGGAGGCTCACTCACCACCAATCGACCGCCGACGGTCAGGAGAGCCGCTGAGACCTCGGCAACAAGCGCTGGTCGTCCAAACGAGCGGCTCACGACGCCGTCGAATGCGCCTCGATTGGCCTCACAGCGCGCGAAGTCGCTGGCATCGGCCGTCACCACCTCCACCCGGGCCACTCCGAGCGCCCCGACCGCCCAGCGCAGAAAGTCGGTGCGCGTCTGCGAGCGGTCGAGAAGGGTCAGCTCCAGATCGGGCCGGTCGACCGCCCACACCAGACCGGGTAGCCCACCACCGGAGCCCAGGTCCAACCACCTCGACCCTTCACCCGGCACGGCCGCACTCAGTTGAGTGCGGCCGTGGGCGATGTAGTCATCGATGGACCCCGGACCGAGGTGACCCTCGATCCGAGATCGAGACAGCACCTGAGCCAGGTCGGCAGCAGGCACTGTCACTCGGTCGCTCAGTCGTCGTCTCGCCGGGCGAGCACCACGCGGCGTCGCGGCTCGTCGCCCACGGAGATCGTGCCGACCCCGTCGATGTCGTTCACGGTGTCGTGGACAACCTTGCGGTCTGCGGCGTTCATCGGCTCGAGGCCCTTCTCGACGCCCGACTCCTTGACCGAACCGGCGAGCTCGCGGACGTAGGCCTCGAGCGCCTCGCGGCGGCGCTGCCGATACCCGCCGACGTCGACTCGGATGCGAGCTCGGTCGACACCGGGGAGTCGACGCTGCAGCATCGTCTTGGTGACCTCGTGCAACGCCACGAGGTGGTTGCCCTTCGAGCCGATCAGAAGACCGAGCGCCGCGTTGTCACCCGCCAGGTTGACCTCGAAGCTGTCGTCGTCGGCGGCTACGTTCTCTGCCGTCGCCTCGATCCCGAAGCTGGCCGCAAGTCCTTCGAGGAACTCGCCGACCATCTGCTGTTGCTCTTCGACGGTGGCTTCGGTGGTCATGTGCAGTCTCCTGCGTGTCTCGGGCGGTTGGCCCTAGGGATGGATCTTTCGGGTCCGGCGCCGGACATCGTCGGACGCCGGATCGGACGATGCTGTCCCTGTGGAACCAGGGGAGTCCGACGTCGAACGTGTGTTCGATCGAGAGGTGGGACTGACGGTTCGGGTCCGCCGCCGCGACTCGGATGGCTGGTCAGCGGAGGTCGACGGGGAGGAACCACCACCGGACCTCGGCGCCTGTCCGCGCTTCAGGGACGCCTTCTGCCGGGGCTTGTTGGCCTGTGAGCTGTTCTTCGCCTGGCCGGAGTTCTTGGCCTGCGCGGGCTTCTTCTTGGGCGCCGACTTGTTCTCTGGAGCCTTGCCGCCACGTGCCCCCTGACGCCCTCGATCCCGAGATCCCCGACCACCACGGGAGCGGTCGCGGCCACGCTGGCGGGTGTCCTGCTTGGGTGGCGGCGCGACCGGACGGACCCGAGCCCGGACCTGGGCAGGCGTCTTCCGAAGGCCGAAGAGCGACGACGTCGGCTCGACCATCACCTCAAACTCGGCATCCTCGAGGGCGACGCCCAGTTGGTCGAGGGCGCGCTCGCGCGCCTGCTCGACCGTGGATCCGGTCGCAACGATCCACTCCATCACTTGCGACGCTTCCTCGTCCGGCCATCACCCGACGTGCGCTTGCTCTGGATGGGTGCCTTGCCAGGCAGCTCTTCGGGTGCGCCGCGCTTGCGGCGTCCCTGAGCGGCAACCCGGCGAGCCTTGGCCTTGCCCTTGGCGGCTCGCCTGTTCGATGCCTTCGCGCCGGCCTCGCCGTTGGAGAACTTCGAACCCGTCGCCTTCGCCGAGGATCCCTTGCCCGCAGAGGGCGCAGGGCGCGGAGCCCGCTTTCGGGCATCGCCCTCGCGACGCTGACGAGAACGTTCTTCGCGGGCCTGTTCGGCGGCCTGGCGCTCGTCGTCTGCAGCCAGCGCCTTCTTGGAGCGCTTGTTGGCCACCTCGCGGGTCGGGCGCTCGGGCTCGGGGTCGTCGTCGATCTCGTTGGCTTGGGCCTCGATGATCTCGTCGGACAGCGGCTTCATCGTTGCGTGGATGAAGGCTTGCTGTGCGATGCGGTAAAGGCTCGAAGCCACGAAATACACGGCGAGAGCGGCCTGCACGATGAACGAGAAGACCGGCAGCATGAACGGCAGGATCTTCATCATCATCTCCATCTGCGGGTTGACCGCAGAGGAGTCGGTGCGTCGAGCCTTCATCTGGCGCTGCTGGTACCAGCTCAGAACACCGGTGAACGCGACGAGACCCAAGTACGGGAGAGCGTCGACGAAGTTGTCCTGCAAGACGTCGTTGGCCGACCGCGACAGGTCGATCCCGAACGACACCATCTCGCCGCCATCGGCGACGAGATCGACGTACATGTCGGAGTCCTGGTCGAGGTAGCTCGGCTCGGGGACGTCGTCGCGAGTCCTGGTCAGGCCGTTGATGACCCGGTAGAGGACGAAGAACACCGGGAGCTGGACCAGCGAGGGGAGGCAGCCGCCGAGGGGATTCACGCCCTCGCGCTGGTAGAGCTCCATCATCGCCTGGTTGAGGGCCTGCTTGTCGCCCCGATGCTTGTTCTGCAGCTGCTTGATCTTGGGCTGAATGCGCTGCATCTGCATCATCGACCGCGTGCCCTTCAGGGTCAGCGGCGTGAAGATCAGCATGATCAACAGCGTCAGCAGGACGATCGAGATCGCGTAGTCACCGACAAGGGAGTAGAACCACGCGAGTACGTTCGCGATCAGGTCGAACATGTGAGCCTTCCTGCGTCAGGAGCTGGTGCGTCGAGGGGGAGTTCGGCCGATCCCGGGACGGGGTCGTACCCGTGACCGCCCCAAGGATGGCATCGACCGATGCGCCGGAGGGCCAACAGCCCGCCGCGGATACCGCCGTGCAACTCCACGGCTTCCTCCGCGTAGGCAGAACACGATGGGGCGAACCGACACACCGGTGGACGAAGCCGGGGAAGCGCCCGATACCCGCGAACCATTGCTCGGAGAGCACGACCCACAGGAGACAGACGCCGCGTGGTCACGTCGTCGCCACCCTGCCGAGGAAGTGCAGAACATCGGCGCGAGCTGCGTCGTAGCTCACCGTGTCCGCCTTCTGGCGGGATCCGAAGAGGTATCTGCCCGGTGGCAGACGGTCCTGGTTGTCGCGCAGGACCGCGTGAACCCGGCGCCGCAGTCGATTGCGTTCGACCGCGCCACCAGCGCGGCGTCCGATCGCGAACGCCACGCGGGGGTGAGAGAGTGCGTCGTCGGGGGCGTACAACATCCACAGAACTCGGCCACCGATGCGTCGACCGCGGCGCAGCGCCACGAAATCAGCGCTCTGGCGGCACCGCTGAATCAAGCGCTGAGACGCTGACGGCCCTTGCGCCGCCTCGCCTTGACGATGTGACGGCCCGCCTTGGTGGACATGCGATGGCGGAATCCGTGGCGCCGGGCTCGGCGACGGGTGTTCGGTTGGTAGGTGCGCTTCACGGTTGACGGGCCTCCAGGGCGAACCGATGACGGGCGACGCCGGCCACACGGGTGGGCGCCGACGCCGGGGTTGGTCGGGCGGGCCCGCCGGGTGGCGTCAACGCGATCACACGAGTGGTGTCGATCGGGGATTGTGGTAATGGGGAGTGTGGCAGGTGGGAACGACGAGCATCGCCGATACCGGGACCACACCGCTACCAGGGTAGAGGGCCCAAGGCCACAAGCGGTAATTGGTGCAACATCTCCAAGCTTCGCGCGATCGACACTCGAATTCTCGCGCGAGGCGTGATAATCGCCTGTTCGATTGCTCACTCAAACCACCCAAAGTGGGATCTTGCACCGCACTTCTCACACAGTGCTAGGTTGCCACTCCCGGCTGGGGGAAATCCCTGGGTTTTGCACAACAACCACAGGTTTTCCACATGGGTGGATGGTGAGGTGTACGTGGCGAACACTGACGGAGATCCCCAGGATGTTCAGGCCGTGTGGTCGACCTGTCGCAGCCTGTTGCGCAGTCAGGTGTCCGAGGCCGTGTGGCTCACGAGTTTTCGGGATCTCCACGCCATCGACATCGCAGACGACATGGCCATTCTCGTCGCTCCCAGCGCTGTCATCCGTGATCGCGTGCTCAGCCGATACCTGCCGATGGTGCACGCTGCTCTCGAAGAGGTCGGTATCGCCAGCACCGAGATCCAGATCGAGGTGCGGCCCGAGCTCGAACCGCAGCTTCCCCTCGACGACGATCAGTTCCTCACCGATCCGGTCGGGGCGGCGGACGTCCGTGACCGGTTGAGTCCGCCAACCGTCGAGGTCGACGAGGATCGCACCTCCTACACCGACGCGATCAACCCGCGGTACACCTTCGAGACCTTCGTCACCGGTACGAGCAACCGCTTCGCCCACGCGGCCGCCCTTGCCGTCGCCGAGACCCCGGGTCGGAGCTACAACCCGCTGTTCATCCACGGCGGGGCAGGACTAGGCAAGACCCACCTCCTCCAGGGAATCGTGCATTACCTCCACAGCACGTACCCCAACTACAAGGTTCGATACGTTTCGACGGAGGCCTTCCTCAACGAGTTCGTGGAGGCGATTCGTACCTCCACGACGACCACGTTCAAGCGGCGCTACCGCGACATCGACGTCCTGTTGATCGACGACATCCAGTTCATGGAGGGCAAGGAAGGTCTCCAAGAGGAGTTCTTCCACACGTTCAACTCCCTGCACGGAGCCGGTCGCCAGGTGGTGTTGTCTTCGGATCGTCCGCCGCGTGCCATCGCCACGCTCGAGGACAGGCTCCGGAGCCGGTTCGAGTGGGGCCTCATCACCGACATCCAGCCGCCGGACCTCGAGACCCGCATCGCGATCATCCGCAAGAAGACCGAACTCGAGCGCAGCGACGTCCCCCCCGAGGTCACCGAGTTCATCGCCAGCATCATCACGAACAACATTCGTGAGCTGGAAGGCGCTCTGATTCGAGTGTCGGCGTACGCCAGCCTCACCAACGAACCCATCACGGTCGATTTAGCCCAGCGGGTGCTCGGCGACATCGTGTCCGACCGTGAGGCACGGCCGATCACCCCAGACGTCATCCTCGACGCCACCTCGGAGATGTTTGGCTACGACGTCGACGAGTTGAAGGGCAAGCGTCGACATCGCAGCCTCGTGCAGGCGCGCCAGATCAGCATGTACGTGGTTCGAGAGCTCACCGACCTCTCGTATCCCGCGATCGCCCGGGTGTTCGGTGGTCGCGACCACACCACGGTGATGCACGCCGTGGAGAAGGTGGGCAAGCAAATGGCTGAGCGCCGCCAGGTATATGACCAGGTCAGCGCCTTGATTTCGGGCATCAAGGCCTCCTGACGGGCCCCGGTGGACAAAGCCGTGGACGACGCTGTGCATCGACGGTGGATAACTCACCGCTGTCCACACGGTCACGCCCGCGAACCTCGACAAGACCGTGTCCTGTGGACGCCTGTGGCCAGTAGTGTCGATAAAGAAACCGGTACTGACCAGCGCAGATATGTGGTTGTCCACAATCCACAGGCCTTATTGCCACTACTACTTTCAGAAGACAGAGAAGTGTCACACAAGACAGACGACCCGGAGAAGATCACGCCGTGAAGTTCCGATGCGAACGCGACGCCCTCGTCGATCGGCTGACCACTGCCAGTCGCGCTGTCAGCAATCGAGGTGGAGCGCTCCCTGTCCTCACCGGCATGCACCTCACTGCGGACGGCGACATGCTGATGATCACCGGCAGCGATCTCGACCTGACAGTGCGCTCGACCGTCGCAGTTGCGGTCGACGAACCGGGGATCGCCGTTCTCCCGGCGCGACTCACCGTCGACATCGTCCGCTCCCTCGATGGAGGAGCGGTGGAGATCGAGGTGGCCGGTGACGAAGCGAGAATCAGCAGCGGGCGCTCCCAGTTCGCCGTGCGAACCCTTCCAGCCGACGACTTCCCTCACCTGCCCGAACCGAGCGGGGACGAGGTCTCACTGAGTGCAGATGCCCTCGCGAGCGGACTACGCCAGGTGGTCATGGCCGCGAGCTCCGACGATGCGCGTCCAATCCTCACCGGTGTTCTTCTGTCGTCGGAGGAGGGCGGCCTTCGTCTCGTCGCGACCGACTCGTATCGGCTGGCCGTACGCGATCTTCCCGACACGACCGTTCTGAGCGAAGGACAGAAGGTGCTCGTGCCCTCCCGAGCCCTTGGCGAGTTGGCTCGGGTCCTCGGCGACGCCGAGGAGGTGACCGTTCGCCTCGGAGACCGCGACGTGACCTTCGACGTCCCGAGCGAGGATGGCAGCGTGCAGGTCACGACGCGACTGATCGAAGGCGAGTTCCCCAACTACCGCCAGCTGATCCCGAGCTCGTATCCCAACCAACTGGTGGTGGGACGCGAGCCTCTTCTCGAAGCGGTTCGCCGGGTGAAGTTGATGGCACGCGAGGCGGCGCCGCTGCGTGTCACCCAGCGTTCGACCGGGCTCGAACTCATGGCTGTCACCCAGGACGTGGGGCAGGCGCACGAAGAGGTCGACGCCAAGTACAACGGCGAGGAGCTGACGGTGGCGTTCAACCCGGACTACCTGATCGACGGCATCGACGCCGCGCCGGGCGACGAGGTGGTGCTCGAGACCCTCGACGCGCTCAAGCCGGCGGTCCTGCGGTCCACCGACGGTGGCGACTTCCTCTACCTCTTGATGCCCGTCCGGGTGTCGTGATCTCGCGGGGGCCGGCGCGGTGATCGTGCAGCGGCTCTGGCTCAGCGACATCCGCAATCACGCCTCGACGGATGTCGAGCTCGATCCACAGATCACCCACGAGACCGGGCCCAACGGGCACGGCAAGACCAACCAGCTCGAGGC
>CAYUBX010000044.1:0-11460 GCA_964443165.1 uncultured Acidimicrobiales bacterium | reverse complement strand
GCTTTCGATGCAGAGCGGCTTCGACGTCGCCCGCGGGGCCGAGGGCGAGGTAGGTCGTCCGGCACCGGCGCGAGCAGTTCATCCGGACCGCCCGCAGCACCGACCGAGTGGAGCTGTCACGAAGGTGGTGGAGGGGATCGTCGGGACCACAGACCACGACCATCCCCACCCGCCGAACGTGGGTGAGTCCCCGGGTGATCTTTCCCGAACGGCCGAAGCTGAACGAGACCCCGGGCACGAAGGCCCGCTCGAACCAGCTCTTCACAATGGGGGAGACGGTGCCCGACCGAAGTGGTGCGCACACCAGAAGGGCGTCATGCGAGCGGAGGAGTTCGGCCGACGCGCGCTGCGGCACGGTGACCAGGTTGTCGGCCTCGTGATAGGCCTCTCGCTCCGCCGCGTTCATGAACTCACCGAAGCCCTCGGCGAGCAGGTTGATGACGGTGACGGTGTTGCCGGCCCGCAGCAAGATGTCCCGAGCGGCCTCGGGGATCGGTGAGGGCTCGGTGAGTCCGTCAGCCAGCAAGACGCGCACAACATGGACGATAACGTCGGTCGGATGTCGCAACGAATGGCGCTGTATCTCCAGGACAAGCACGACATGCGCTACGAGTTGGAGATCGCCAAGTACGCCGAGGAGCGGGGGTTTTCCGAGATCTGGCAGGCCGACACCCGCCTCGCCCGTGACTGTGTGGTGATGATGAGCGCCCTGCTCGCCGAGACGAGCCGCCTGCGCATCGGAAGCGGTGTGTTGCCCATCTACACCCGCAATCCGGCGGTGATCGCCGCGACATGGAGCACGATGTGGGAGTTGGGAGGGCTCACGCCCGACGGCGAGAGCCGGGTGATGCTGGGCCTCGGTGCCTGGTGGGAGCCCATTGCCAGTCGGGTGGGCGCCGACCGCCGCAAGCCGTTGACAGCGATGCGCGAGAACATCGAGGCCATCAGGGAGCTCTTCACCATGGAGGAGGTCTCCTACGAGGGCGAGTTCGTACACCTCGACCGGGTGCGGCTCGACGTGGCCTACGGCGAGACGGGTCCACGCGACATCCCGATCTACATCGGGGCCACAGGACCCAGGATGCTCGAGCTCTCCGGTGAGATCTGCGACGGGCCGGTGCTCAACTACGTCGTATCCACCGACTACATCCGCGATGCCGTCGAGCGGGTGTCCGTCGGCGCAGCACGCGCCGGAAAGACCATCGACGATATCGACCGACCCGAGCTCCTGGCCTGCTCGCTCTCGGACGATGACCCCGACGAGGCCATGATGGTCGGCAAGTCCCTCGTGGCCTACTACCTCGGCACGGAGCCGCACATCATGGAGGCGTCGGGCGCTGATCCGGAGCTGGTCGAGCGCGTCCAGCAGATCGTCGGCTGGCCGGCCACCGAAGCCGACTACCGCAAAGCGGCGCACCTCATCCCCGACGACCTGTGTCGGGATCTCATGGCGGTCGGTACCTCGGACGAATGTCGGGCGAAGGTAACCGAGTACATCGACGCCGGCGTCACCTGTCCGATCCTCTATCCGCTCATGCCGGACATCCAGCCCGTCGTTGACGCGTTCGCCGACTTCACACCGTGAGCGGGCCGACCGGCACCCTGATCGCCGAAGGCGCTGTGGTCACCGTCGATCGCCACGCCACCGTGCACGACCCTGGCTGGCTGTTGGTCGAAGATCGCGACATCGTCGAGGTCGGTCCTGGACGGCCACCGGAGTCCGTCGTGTCTCGAGCCGGGCGCACCATCGACGCCTCGGGGGCCGCGGTCATGCCGGGCATGACCAACGGCCACACCCACCTGTTCCAGACGTTCTTCCGTGGGCTTGCCGACGACAAGCCACTACTCGACTGGCTCCGAGACTGCGTCTGGCCAGGTGCGGTCCACCTCGACGCCGAGTCGGCCGCCGTCGCCGCGACCCTGGGGCTGGTCGAGAACCTGCGCACGGGCGCCACCACCGTCGTCGATCACCAGTACGTCCACGTGGATCCGGAAATCGACGATGCCGTATGCGACGCAGCCGACCGGCTGGGCATGCGCTTCCTGCTCGCCAGGGGCTGGTCTGACCGCAACTACGAACCCCAGTTGATGGAGACCACCGAGCAGATCCTCGAGCGCACGACGGCCGTGCAGGAGCGGTGGCACGGACACGACGGCGACCGCATCCGCGTCGGCCTGGCACCTCTCATCCCTTGGGGTTGCAGTGACGAGGCCATGCACGCCACGGTCACTGCAGCGCGGGCATGGGGTGGCGGCACCCACATCCACTGTGCCGAGACCGCCGAGGAAATCGACATGAGCCTCGACGAGCGCGGCATGCGTCATGTCGAATGGCTCCAGCACCTGGGGCTGCTCGGTCCCGACTTCCAGCTCGCCCACAGCGTGTGGCTCGACGACGGTGAACTCGATCTCGTTGCGACGAGCGGCGCCCTCGTCGTGCACTGTCCCGTCTCCAACATGTACCTGGCATCGGGAGTTCCCCGCATCACCGAGATGCGTGACCGTGGGATCCCCATCGCTCTCGCCTCGGACGGGCCGGGCAGCAACAACCGGCAGGACATGTTCGAGGTGATGAAGCAGACGATCCTGCTCCAGAAGGTCACCCGGCTCGACGCCATGGTTCTGCAGCCCGAGGACGCCCTGGAGATGGCGTGCCGGGGTGGCGCTGCCGCATGGGGCGGGGAGATCGGCAGCATCGAGGTGGGCAAGCGAGCGGATCTCGTCGTCGTCGACCTCGACTCCGTGTTCACCGCTCCCGTGCATCGCATCCCGAGCGCCCTGGTGTTCTGCGCGACCCCAGCTCAGGTCAGCCATGTCATGGTCGACGGCCGCCTGCTGCTCGACGAGGGTTCGCTCACGATGATCGACGAGGCCCAGCTCCTCGCGGACGCCACCGAGATGGCCCGCGAAGTGTGGCGTCGAGCCGGAGCTGACTCTCGGTTGACCCGTTGACCGACGTCGCACCACGATCGATCTGGTCGGGGCGTCTACTCGCTGTCACGGTGGCCAACCTGACCGTTGTGGCGCTGGCCGCGTTCGACGGCCTGGCGATCATCGCCGCGCTGCCGTCGATCACCGAGGACCTCGGCGACGTCGCCCTCGTCCCGTGGGTCATCACCTCGTTCCTCGCCACGTCGGCCGTCGCCGGGGTGACCGCCGGCCCGGTCATCGACGCGATCGGGGTCCGGCGAACGTTCCGGGCCACCGGGCTGTGGTTTCTGTTCACCAGCCTGGGAGTCGCGCTGGCCCCCAACATGGAAGTGCTCATCGTGGCGCGATCCCTCCAAGGCATCGGCGGTGGGCTGGTGATCTCGGTGACACTCGCCGCTATCGGCCTGGCCTACGACGCGCGACTGCGCCCCGCCGCATTCGCGGCGAACTCTCTCGTCTGGGGGGTCATGGGCTTCGGTGGCCCGGTCATCGTCGCCCTCTTGCTCGCGTACGGGAGCTGGCGTCTTGTGTTCCTCGTGCAGCTCCCGCTCACCGCGATCGCGCTGCTCATGGGATGGCGCGCTCTCCCGTCCACCCGGAAACGGCCGACACGGATCGATCTCGACTGGACGGGCGTAGGACTGCTCAGCGGACTGGTGGCGGCCTCACTCGTCGGGGTGGCGCAGATGGCCGAGCGACCTCTGTTCGGGCTGGTCGCGATCGGCGTGGCTGCGGTCTTCGGCACGCTCACCTGGCAGCGCGGGCTGCAAGCGGAGCCGATCGTTCGTCGTGAGCACCTCACGCGATTCCCGCTCCGACGGATCCACTTCACCTCCGGACTCGTCCTCATCGCCGGCCTCGCCGCGGACAACTACCTTCCGCTCTTCGTCCAGACGACCCACGGATGGTCGGAGTCCTCCGCTGCGTTCTCCCTCGTGTTCCTGACGGTCGGCTGGACTGCCGGTGCCGTGATCACCAGCCGGCTGCTCAGGAGATTCCAGCAGCACGAGGTGATCCTGGCCGGGTCGATCCTGCTGGGTCCCTCGATCGCATGCTCCGCGGCAGCAGCAGGACTCGACTGGCCGATCGGTTGGCTGTTCGCCGCCTTCTTGTCGATCGGGCTCTCCATCGGCCTCATCTCCACCGGCGGTCTCACCCTTCTCCAGTCGAGCAGCGACGAGTCGGAGATGGGCCGCACCAACAGCGCGCACCAGTTCGTCCGAACCCTGTGCATCACCTACGGCGTGGCGATCGGCGGGGCGATCCTGTTGTTCGTCGTCGATCGGCAGACCGGCGATGTCGAGGCGGTACGCAACCTGCTCGCCGGTGAGGAGGGCACGGTCACAGCCGGAACGGCCGACGCCATCGGCGACGGGTTCATCTGGATCCACGTCTTCAGCGGCCTCGCCGCGCTCCTGTGCCTCTCCGCCGCCGTGACCCTGTGGCGTCTTCGCCGGCGGAAGGTATGAGCACCCGGTAGCTACCCATCGTGGGCCCTGACGAGACCGTGCCCGGAGAGCATCAGCTATCTTCTGAAAACCAATCGAAGATGAGTCGAACTCAACCGGTGGCGCATCCCCGGGAGGGTCGGTTCAGGGAGGAGCTTGGCGATGCCGAGCGTGCTGGCCTATCACCGGCCGGGGAGCCTCGAAGAGGCATCCGCCCTGCTGGCCGGACCGAATAGAAGGGTCCTCGCTGGAGGAACCATGGCGGTCCCCGATGCGCGGCGCCCCACCGACAACGGCGTCGAGTTGATCGATCTTCAGGGCCTGGGACTGGACAAGGTCGGTGCGTCGGGTGACCGGCTAGACATCGGCGCCTTGGCGCGTCTCGGCGACCTCGTCGGCAACCCCGACGTACCCGAGTTGCTGCGCGACCTCTGCCGCCGCGAGTTGCCGTCCACCCTGCGCAACCAGGCCACGATCGGCGGCACGATCGCCGCAGCCGAGGCCGACAGCGTCCTGCTTGCCGGCCTCCTGGTGCACGACGCCGAGGTCACCCTGCACGGCGAATCGCGCCTCGGCTTGGCCGACTACCTCACCGAGCGACCCGACCGCATCATCACCGGTGTCAGCATCGACGGGCACGGCCCAGGCGCGATTGCCACGACCGGGCGGACGCCCGGTGACGTGCCGATCGTGAGCGCCGTTGCCCGGCATCACGACGACGGCCTCCACCTCGCGCTCACCGGGGTTGCGGACACACCCATCCTGGTCGCCCCCGGCGACCCGACTGCCGGTCTCTCCCCCACCGGCGACTTCCGGGGATCCACCGACTACCGACTCCACCTCGCACGCGTCCTCTCGACCCGCGCCGTCGACGAGGTGGGCTCATGAGCATCGAGGTCGAACTCACCCTCAACGGCGCGGCCACCACCATCGAGTGCGAGCCCCACGACACCTTGTTGTCGGTGCTCCGCCGCCTCGGGCTCATCAGCGTCCGATACGGCTCCGACACCGGTGAGACAGGAGCATCTGCAGTCCTGATCGACGGGCGGCTGGTGAACACCGACTGCCTGCTCGCCGCCCAGGCAGGCGGTCATGAGGTCACGACGGTTGAAGCGTTCAACGAGCCCGAGCTACATCCGATCCAGGCGGCGTTCGTGGCCACCGGCGCGATGCAATCGGGGTACTCGGCCCCCGCGATGGTGCTGGGTACCTGGGCGCTGCTGCGCGACAACCCCGATCCGTCCGACGCCGAGATCCGCGACATGTTGTCCGGCATCCTCGATCGGGAGACGGCCTACGTGAAGCCGGTTGAGGCCATCCGCCGGGCGGCCGCCGTCATGCGTGACGAGGAAGTCGAGCCGTTCGGTCCGCTGGTGTTGCGACCCATGACCGACGGCACGCACCCGGTCGAGGTCGACCCCGCCGACCCACCGCCCGACGCGTCCACTGCTGTCCCGCGGCTCGTCCCCTCGAAAGACGTCCCCGACATGGCCGTGGTCGGTAAGCCCGAGGTGAAGGTCGACGCCGTCCGACTGGCCAAGGGCAACCCCGCATTCACCGACGACTTCGAAGAGCGCGGACAGCTCGTGGGCAAGGTGCTGCGCAGCCCGCACGCTCACGCGCACATCCTCGACATCAACGACTCGAAGGCCGTGGCGCTGCCCGGCGTCCATGCGGTCCTCCACTACAAGAACGTGGCCCGCATCAAGTACGCCTCAGGTGGTCAGAGCTGGCCCAACCCCCATCCCCACGACCAGGTGAGCTTCGACACCAAGGTGAGGCACGTCGGCGACCGAGTAGCAGCCGTGGCGGCCGATACCGCAGAGATCGCCGAGGAGGCGCTGCGCCTCATCGACGTCACCTACGAGGTGCTGCCCGCCGTGTTCGACGAGCTGGAGGCGATGGAGCCCGGAGCCCCGGTGATCCACGACGAGGAGGACACCGAGCACATCCACGACCGCGAGCGCAACATCGTCCACCACATCGACGCCCAGCGGGGAGATGTCGAGAAGGGCTTCGCCGAGGCTGATCGGGTGTTCGAGCAGACATTCCGCGTGCACCAGGTACAGCAGGTCCCCATCGAGAACCACATCTCGATTGCATGGCTCGACTCTGACGAGCGCATGGTGGTCCGCACGGCCACCCAGGTGCCGTTCCACGCGCGCCGGATGCTCGCGCCATTGATCGATCGCGAGATCAAGGACGTGCGGGTGATCAAGCCTCGCATCGGCGGGGGCTTCGGTGCCAAGCAGGAGATGCTCATCGAGGACATCGCCGCCCACCTTGCCGAAGCCACCCGGCGGCCGGTGAAGGTCGAGCTCACCCGCGAAGAGGAGTTCATGTCCTCGCGCACCCGGCATCCACAGACCCTCACCTACAAGACCGGCGTCAACGACGACGGAACACTGGTGGCCCAGGAGCTGCGGCTGGTTGGCAACACCGGCCCCTACGGCACCCACGCGTACACCGTCCAGACCGTCAGCGGCCTGCGTGGGCTCACGTCGTACAACTGCCCGAACAAGAAGTTCGACTGCGACGTCGTCTACACCAACATCCCGGTGCCCGGTGCGTATCGAGGCTACGGCGCACCCCAGGCCGAGTTCGCGCTCGAAGCCCACATGGAGGACATCGCCCACGAACTCGGGTTGGACCCTATCGAGTTCAAGCGAAAGAACTGGGTGGTCGTGGGGAGTGAGCTCGACATTGCACCCCATCTCGGTGAGCGCTCAGTGGAGGAGGACGAGCTCGACGAGTACCCGAAGGTGACGTCATCGGGCATCGAGGAATGTGTCGCCCAGGGCAAGCGGGCGATGGAGTGGCACCGGTCGCTCGACCCCGAGTGGGTCACGCCTCCCGATCAGCCCCACATCCGCCGGGGTCTCGGGTTCGCCTTCTGCATGCACGGCACGGCGATCCCCTTCCTCGACATGGGCGGCTGCAGCATCAAGATCAACGACGACGGGTCGTTCAACATGCTCATCGGCGCTACCGACCTCGGCACCGGGGCCGACACGGTGATCGGGCAGATCGCAGCGGAGGTGCTGGGCGTCGAACTCGACGACATCAAGGTGTACTCGTCCGACACCGACGTCACACCGTTCGACACCGGTGCCTACGCCTCCTCCACCACCTACATCTCCGGAACCGCGGCCAAGCTGGCAGCAGAGAAGGTGCGCGAGCGCCTCAAGGAGCGGGCCGCGAAGATGCTCGGGGTCGACGAGCCATGCACCATCGAGCTGCGTGACAAGCGGGCCTACGCGCCGGACGGCCGGTCCATCTCGCTCGAGGACATCGCCCTGGAGGCGTTCCACCTCGAGGACCATGAGCAGATCATGGGGACCGCGTCCTACGTCTCCCCCGAGTGCCCGGCGCCGTTTGCCGCCCAGTTCGCCGAGATCGAGGTCGACATCGACACCGGTCAGGTCACGGTGGTGAAACTCGTGATGGCGGTCGACTGTGGGGTGGCGATCAACCCCGTCACCGCCTCCGGTCAGGTCGAGGGAGGCATGATCCAGGCCCTGGGCTATGCCCACTGCGAGGAGTTCGCGTTCGATGACGACGGCCGCATGCTCAACGCTCGGCTCGGTCCGTACAAGATCTACCGGGCCGACGAGATGCCCGAGACCGAGGTCTACCTCGTGCAGACGATGGAGGACTCCGGGCCATTCGGAGCGAAGGCAGTCGCCGAGATCCCCAAAGATGGGGTAGCCCCCGCCCTCCGCAACGCGATCCTGCACGCGACCGGCGCGCACATCGACGACCTGCCGTTCACTCCCGAGCGGGTGCACGGGGCGCTGCAGAGGCTGCGCTGAACGGCAGAGTGGGGCCGCCGTGACACTCATCCTCGCCGACTGGGTCGTCCCGGCCGCTGACGTCACCCCGATTGCAGACGGGGCCGTCCGCGTCGTAGGCGATCGGGTCGACGCCCTGGGCGACGCCGCCGCGCTTCGGGCCGAACATCCCGACGACGAGGTCATCGACGCGTCAGGCCACCTGGTGCTCCCCGGGTTCGTGAACACCCACGTCCACCTCTACGGAGTGCTGGCCCACGGCATCCCGGTCGACCAGGCCCCCGACGACTTCTGGAGCTTTCTCGACGACTACTGGTGGCCCAAGGTCGAGGATGCGCTCGACCACGACATGATCGTCGCCGCAACGGACTGGGTGTGCGCGGAGATGCTGCGCTCGGGGACTACCACCTTCTACGACATCCTCGAGGCGCCGAACGCGTTACCCGGTGCGCTGCTGGCCGAGAAGGATGTCGTGGAGAAGCGCGGGATCCGGGGTCTGCTCAGCTTCGAGGCCACTGAGCGGGCGGGCGACCGCATCGCCGAGCTCGGACTGCAGGAGAACATCGACCTCATCAATGGATCGCGCGACAGCGCGCTGGTCTCCGGCTTGATGTGCTTCCACACCACCTTCACCTGCTCCGCCGACTACATCTCTCGGGCCTTCGGACACGCCACCGATCTCGGGGTCCTCACCCACGCCCACTGCAACGAGGGCGTTCACGAGGGGCAATGGTGCGAGGAGAATCTGGGCGTACGGGCGCTGGAGTTCTACGAAGACCTCGGCGTCGCGGGTCCGGGATTCCTCGCCAGCCAGTGTGTGCAGTTGAGCGAACGCGAACGCGAGATCATCGCGTCGAGTGGCATGAACGTGAGCCATATGCCCCTCGCCAACTGCGAGGTGGGCGGCGGCATCGCACCGATCCCCGAGTTGCTCGAGGCCGGAGTCACCGTGGGGCTGGGCAGCGACGGCTATGTGAACGACTTCTACGAGGTGATGCGCGGGGCCTTCCTCCTGCACAAGGCGCGCCTGCTCGATCCCGGCGCCATGCCGGCGCCGACCGTGTTCGCGATGGCAACCGAGGGAGGCGCCGCCGCACTGGGGCTCGAGCGGATCGGGCGCCTCGAGCCTGGATGGTCAGCCGATCTCCAGATCGTCGACGGCGCCTTCCCCACACCGGTCACCACGCACAACCTGTTCGAGCAGGTGGTGCTGTGGCGCAATCACCGTCATGTCAGAGACGTGATGGTTGCCGGCCACTGGCGGGTCCGCAACGGTGAGGTGCTCGACGCCGACCTCGACGAGCTGCGAGCGCGCACCCACGAACAGGCGCGCCGGCTGTGGGGTGGCCGATGACCATTCTCCACCAGCTCATGGAAGCCGTCGACACACGCCGACCCGTGGTCCTCGCCACGGTCGTGCGCACGGCCCGGTCGGTTCCGCGACGCGCCGGTTCGAAGATGCTCGTGTTCGCCGACGGCGAGATCGCCGGGTCCATCGGCGGTGGCGAAATGGAGGCGAGGGTGGTGCGGGAGGCCCTCGACACACTCGTTGACGGCGGGACACGCCGCCTCACGTACATGCTCCTCGACCCCGCCACCGGTGATCCCGGAGTATGCGGCGGTGAGGTCGAGCTCTATCTGGAGCCCTATATGCCGAGAACCACCCTGCTCGTCATCGGACTGGGACACGTCGGTCGCGCGGTGGTCGATCTCGCGAACTGGACGGGTTACCGGGTCGTGGCCTGGGACGACCGCGACGGGCTGGCCGACGGTGTCGACGGAGCCGACCGCCTGCTCGGCGGTGCCTTCGAAGAGGCGCTGATCGAGGCAGCACCCGACGAGCACACGCGAGCCGTCATGGTGACCCGCAACGTGGCGCTCGACGTCGAGATCCTTCCCTTGCTGCTCGCCACCCCCGTCGCCAGCGTCGGTCTCATGGGCAGCCTCCGCCGCTGGGACACCACGCGCCAGCTCGTTCTCGACGCAGGGGTGGACGAAGCGGAACTCGTCCGGGTCCACACGCCGATCGGTCTCGAAATCGCCGCCGAGACACCCGAGGAGATCGCCGTCTCGATCCTCGCCGAGATCGTCAGCCTCGAGCATGCATGACGCCCTCTGTGTCGTGCGCGGTGGCGGTGACCTGGCCACCGGGGTCGCCTGGCGCCTGACCCGAGCCGGGTACCCGGTCGTGGTGACCGAACTGGCGTGCCCGCTCACCGTCCGACGCCTGGTGGCCTTGAGCACTGCCGTCTTGGAGGGGTCGGTCGACATCGAGGGAATGACGGGACGACTCGTCGCAAGCCCTGACGAAGCCGTCGTCACCGCCGGCGCGGGCGAGGTCGCAGTCATGGTTTCGCCGGACCTCCCCGACGTCGACGCAGCTGTCGTGGTCGATGCCCGCCTTGCCAAGCGAAACCTCGACACCTGCCTCGACGACGCGCCTCTCGTCGTCGGCCTCGGGCCCGGTTTCACGGTTGGCGAGGACGCCCACGCGGTGGTCGAGACCGCGCGTGGCCCGCGTCTGGGGCGCTGTCTATGGCACGGATCCGCCGAGCCAGACACGGGCACTCCCGGCGTCGTGGGTGGTCGCGGAGCGGAGCGGGTGCTGCGCTCGAGCGGTACGGGATCTGCGTCGTGGCGGGCCTCGATCGGCGACATCGTGGAGGAGGGCGAACTCCTCGGAGCGGTCGGCGCGAGCCCCGTCGTCGCTCCGTTTCCCGGACGGGTGCGTGGCCTGATCGGCGAGCAGGTCGATGTGCTCGTGGGCCTCAAGGTGGGTGATCTCGATCCACGGCTCGACGTGGCGGTGGACGAGATCTCCGACAAGGCGCTCGCCGTCGGTGGAGGCGTGCTCGAGGCGGTGACGACATGGCATCAACGGTCCCGCTGAGCCGCGTCGCGATCGCGCTCGGCCTGAGTGCCCACGAGCACGTGGCGCTCGTGGGCGGGGGCGGCAAGACCACAACCATGCATGCGCTCGCGACACAGCTCGCCGGAAGCATCGTGGTGACGTCGACCACGCGCATGGGCACCGACCAGACGGGCGGGCTCACCGTGCTCGTCGATCCGAGCGACGGCGATGTCGTTCGCGCAGCCGCCGAAGGACCGGTGACCGTGTGGGGCGGAATCGACGGACCGAAGGCGCTGGGCGTGCCCCCGGAGCGATGCGACACCTGGTTCGCGGTCGTCGATCATGTCCTGGTCGAGGCAGATGGCGCCCGCTGTTCGCCATTCAAGGCCCCGGCACCACACGAACCGGTCGTACCGTCGTCGACCACCACGCTCGTCTC
>CAYUBX010000043.1:0-11488 GCA_964443165.1 uncultured Acidimicrobiales bacterium | reverse complement strand
GATGTCGAAGTGCCCTGACGCGATGAGCGACGCCGCTTCTCCCTCGGAGCAGAGGCCGAGCGCTTCGGTGTAGAGCAGCTCCTCGATCGAGAAGGCGTCGTGGACCTCGAGAACATCGATGTCCGCGGGGTCGACACCGGCGAGGTCGAAGGCGACCCGGCCCGTCTCGGCGGTGAGCGCGGCGTCGATGCCGACACCGGGGTCGTACACGCCCTCTGTCCTGGTCGCGGACGACCGCACCCGAACGGCGCGGGTGCGATCGAGACCCAGCCGCTCGATGCCGTCGTCGGAAGCGACCACGACGGCTGCTGCGCCTTCTCCCACCGGACAGCACTGCAGCCGCGTCAGCGAGCCCGAGATCGGGTCGTCGAGGATCTCGTTGAGCGATCGCTCTTTCTGGCGCTGCGCGTAGGGGTTGTGCGCGCCGTTGCGGTGGTTCTTCCACGCGACGCGGGCGATGTCGACATCGGCGAGCCCATGACCGGTCATGTAGTCCGACGCGAGGAGTGCGAAGTGGGTGAAGGGAACCACGGTGCCCGCCTCGAGGTTGTCGATCCCTGCGCGACCGGGCGCCGGGGAGAGTGGCTGCGGCTTGTCCACACCCAAGGCGAGAGCGACGTCGGAATGGCCGGACGCCACGTCGAGGCACGCCATCGCGACCGCGGACGAGCCCGACGCTGAGGCGTTCTCGACCTGGGTCATCGGGATGCCGGTCGCCCCCATCCGGCTGAGCATCACGCGCGACGAGCCCATTCCCAGCTGCGCGGTGCCGGTGTAGGCCACCTCGATGTCCGGCCAGGCGAGGCCTCCGTCGGAGAGTGCCTCGCGGACTGCGGTGATACCCAGCTCGACGTAGGAGGTGTCCGACCGGCGTTGGTACCGGTGAAGGCCGATCCCGACCACGTACGTGGGACGTTCGGCGAGGAGATTGCGGGTCATCGTGACTCCAACTCGAAGCGCAGGTCGACGGTGCCCTCCTCGACTGCGGATGGGACGAGAACCCCGCGCACTCGCGCTCCGACGTCGCCGTCGCTTGCGTCGATCACCACCGACTTGAGAACCGGTCCGTCGTCCAGTTCGATCGTCGCCACCGTGAACGGGGTCTGCGGCGTCGGGTGATGGTGGCGGTGAACCGTCGCCGCAGCGGTGATGCGTCCGGCAGCGGCGAGCGTCACCTCGGTGAGGTCGATGGCCGGTGTGCCGCACTTCTCGCATGCGAATGGATCCGGCGGGAAGAACGTCCGGCCACAGGTTGGACACGAGTGTGCGCGGAGCTGCGGCGGGGGTCCGGCGTCGAGTAGGTGCGGTTGTCTGACCTCGGCCACGGGAGCTCTTCCTTCAGGCTGGGGCAACGGTAGTCATGCGATCGCCCTCGCCGCCGCGGTGACGGCTGCGCCGACGATCACGGTGACGAACATCGGCAGCCGCCGCGAGGCGCACACAACGGCAGCGCTCACCCCGAAGATCCGCGCGTCGGCGGTGAGCTCGCCGCCTCTGCTGAAGGTCTGGAGCGCGGCGACGGCGCTCAGGATGGCGAGCGGCATGAAGCCGAGCACATTGCGCCAGCGGTCCGTCAGGCGATCGGGGTCGACCACGGCCATGCCGAGCGCGCGCTGCCCGTAGACGCCAACGGCGATCGCGAGCACGACGCCCCACGTCAGCATTCGGCGCTCCCGTCGCCGGGGCGTGAGCGGCGCGGTTCGACGAGGGCGAGAAGCGCGGCGACTGCTGCGAGGAGGACCGGCACGCCGCCGGGCATGGGCTCGACGAGGGCCAGAGCGATGACGATGCCGGTGAGGGTGATGGTCACAGCGGTCTTGCTGCTGAGCTGAGGCCAGATGATCGCCACGAAGAGTGCGGGGAACATCGAGTCCAGGCCGAGCGCCTGAGGGTCGCCGAGTTGCTCCCCGAGAATGACCCCCACGATGGCGCCGACCCACCACGGAAGGACCAACCACAGCGACATGGCCACGTACACCCGTGTGGCGTCGCGGTCGTCCTCCTCCCGCATGGCCAGAGCGACGTTGGGGTCGAACGCCCCGAACGCGGCCAGCGCCCGCTTCCACCGTTGCGGCCACAGACGCGGTCCGAGGGCCGCTGCTATCACTCCGAATCGGGTGGACACGAGCCACCCGGAGGCCACGCCCGCGACCACGGTGCCACCGGCGGCTTGGACCGCCGCGAAGGCCAGGGTGGCGGTCGCCGAGTTGACGATCAGCGTGGCGCCGACGATGACCCACGGTTCGGTGCCCGCGGTGGAGTGCACGACCGAGACCGTGATCGCGACGGTGAAGTAGGTGAAGGCGATCGTCCACGCTTCACCACGCGTGAGTTGGGTCCCCTCCGGCACGTGACGCACCCGCTGAGCTTCTCACGAGCGGGGACGTCCCCCAGGTTGATGACGGTCAACGATGGAGGACGGTCGTTGTGTGTCGTGTGCACGCGTGCGCGCGGCAGGTCGTTGACCCGGGAGGTCATCGGTGCACGGCGGTACGGTGTCACCGTGTCCGGTCCGGCCATCGTCGAGTGGTGTCTATCCCGCTCCGTCGGCCGGGTGCGTCTCCACGGCGGGGATGAGGCGCTGGCCGGCGTCCTCGGCGAAGCGGGTGTGAACGTGGTCGAACCCCACGGTTCGGCCGATGCGGTGCTGTGGCTGCGAGATGCCGCGTCGACCACCCCGCGACCTGCCCTCGTCGAGGGGGTCAAGAGCGGGGGGTGGATCCTGGTCGAGGGCTCGCTCGTGGTCGACGGTCGCGAACCCGTCCCGGTGGAGGTGGAACACAACCGGGTGAGCCTCGTCGCGAGTGACCGTGGCGAGACCACCCGGGTCGAGTTCGTCGACGGAGCGGTGTCGACGAGGTCGATCAACGTCTGGCTGCTGGACCAGCTGGATGCGCACGTGAAGCAACGAGGCTGTCGACTGGAGGGCCGAATGGTCGACTGGTACGGCGGCTCGGTCGTCGAGGCGTCGCCGTGTCACCTGTCATGGTTTCGTAACGTCGGAGCGGAACCAGGTTGATCGTCGGCGTCGTCTCATCCCCAGACGATCCATCCGGAGGTTCCCCCATGAAGAAGATCCTCGCCGCCTGTCTGGCGCTGATCATTCTCGGAGCAGCCTGCTCCGGGAACGGAATCGGTGGCCAAGACGCCAGCGACGACCGCACTGTTGACCTCGGCCGGCCGGGTGACATCACGCTGGCATCGGCTTTGACTCGATTCGACGCGTGCAGCGACTTCCTCAGCCACATGCAGGATCGCGCTCTCGAGGTGGTGGGCCCGTGGGGCCTCGATGGCGGCGGGTTCATCGCTGTCGATGTGATGGCCGTCGAAGAGTCCATGGCCGCCGAGGGCGATTTCGCAGCAGACGACTCGGCATCCGACGGCGCGGCACGTGCGACGGCCGCTGCTCCGCAGGCCGCCGGTGGTGAAGCGGGGGTCGACTTCAGCACCACGAATGTCCAGGAAGTGGGGGTAGACGAGCCCGACCTCGTGAAGACCGATGGGCAGCGGATCGTCGCACTGGCTCAGGGCCACCTCTACGTGATCGACGTGACCGGCTCCGAGCCGATGCTCCTCGGTTCGACCTGGGTCGAGGGCATCTGGGCGGAGGACATGTTCCTGGTGGGGGACCGGGTCCTGCTTTTGGCCCACGGCGACAGCGGCATCAGCCCGGCGAGCACCTCGCCCCGTTTCGCACCCGGCTTCTCCACCCCGACGTCGGTGCTGGTCGAGGTGGACATCAGCGACGGTTCCCGGCCCGAGGTGGTGCAGAAGCTCCACCTCGACGGCTGGTACCTGAGCGCCCGCCTCGTGGGAGGTGTGGCCCGGATCGTTGTGCAGAGCAGCCCCACCGGCATCGAGTGGAGCTACCCCGAGGGCGGCGGCCTGCGTGCTGAACGCACGGCCCAGGAGGCCAACGAGGAGATCATCCGGTCGACCACCGTCGACAACTGGCTGCCGTACTACATCCTGGAGGACGGCCAGGGCCGCGTCGTGCGGGAAGGCCGCCTCGTCGAGTGTGACCGGGCCTACCACCCCACGGACTTCAGCGGGCTGTCGATGCTCAACGTGGTCACCCTCGATCTCAGTGGCGACGGCCTCGCCGGGGCCATCGACGCCACCTCGGTTCTCGCGGACGGCCAGACCGTCTACGCCTCTACCAACAGCCTCTACGTCGGCACCACTCGATGGGTCGACTGGCGGGTGATGGAGGAGGCGTTCGCCGACGACACCGTCGACGACCTCCCGCCTGTCACCACTGCGGTGCACAAGTTCGACATCGGCGACCCGACCCGGACCGACTACGTCGCCTCGGGCCAGGTGATCGGCTCGGTGCTCAACCAGTTCTCGCTGTCCGAGCACAACGGCTACCTGCGCATCGCCACGACCGACTTCGATCAGTGGGGTCGAGGTGACGGAAGCGTGAGCTTCGTCAGCGTGCTCGAGGAGCGTGACGGCGAGCTCGTGCAGATCGGCCAGGTCGGCGACCTGGGTCGCGGCGAGCGCATCTTCGCCGTGCGGTTCCTCGGCGACATCGCAACGGTGGTCACCTTCCGCCAGACCGATCCCCTGTACACGATCGACCTCAGCGATCCCACCAACCCGACGACCCTGGGTGAGCTCAAGATCCTCGGCTACTCGGCCTACCTGCACCCGCTGGGCAACGACCTCGTGCTGGGCGTCGGTCAGGACGCTGACGAGGAAGGCCGCACCAAGGGAACGCAGGTGTCGCTCTTCGACATCTCAGACTTGACCGACCCCACCCGCATCGCCCAGTGGACGCTGCCGGGCGGCTGGACCGAGGCCGAGTTCAACGCTCGTGCGTTCCTCCACTGGGCCCCCGAGGACCTCGTGGTCCTGCCGGTCAACGTGTACCCGTGGGGCGCAGAGGGCGATCAGGAGCCGTTCTTCGGAGCGGTGGCCCTCGAGGTCACCGACGACTCGATCGCCGAGCGTGCCCGCATCACCCATACAGATGGTGAGCCGCAGCAGTTCTGCGAGGAGTGGATCGAGATCGGCGGGGACGAAGAAGAGATCACGCACAGCGAGTGCTGGTTCGACTACGACTACCAGGCTCAGATCCGCCGCTCCGTGGTCGTGGGCGACACGCTCTACACGCTGTCGGATCGGGGATTGCTCAGCACCGATCTGGCATCGCTGGAGCCGGGCGAGTTCCTGCCGTTCGCCGTCGGCTGATCTCGTCCTCTCCGCATCTGATCGGCCGTTCGGCCGGCCGGACACCCCGACGGGGTGTCCGGCCAGATCGCGTCTGAGGACGGTCGGGGGTACGGTGCCGAGATGCGGATCGGGGTCTCGCTCAGTAGCACCCACCGGGTGAATGATCATCGCGACGGAGCGCGGTTCATGGTGGAGCGGGCGCGTGCCGCGCGCGACGCCGGGCTCGACCATCTCGGGATCGGCGATCACCACGCCAGCGCAGTGCCGTACTACCAGAACGTCCCGATGCTGGGGCGCCTGCTGGCCGAGTGGGACGACCGGCCTGCTGGCGCTCTGTTTCTTCTCCCGCTGTGGAGTCCGGTGCTGCTCGCAGAGCAGATCGGCACGCTCGCCAGCATCCATACCGGGCAGTTCATCGTGCAGACGGGTCTCGGTGGGCGGGCCCCGGATTTCGCGGCGATGGGCAAGAGCATGCGGACGCGGGTGGGCGACTTCGAGGAGACCTTCCGCGTCGTCGACGCCCTCCTCGCCGGTGAGACGGTCAGCTCCGAGCGGTTCGGCATCGTCGACGCCCAGATCGCGCCCCGACCGATGGAGCGCGTGGAGTGGTGGTTCGGAACCGGCGCCGATCCCGGCCTCGCGCGAGCGGCGAGGTGTGGCGCGGCCTGGTACGCGAGCCCCGGTCTCTCCTTCGACGCGGGACGCGAGCTGGCGGCGCGCTATCGCGAGCATCACAGCACCGTGCAGCGCGACGGGGTGACCGCCGGCGAGCCGAAACTCGTGTTGCGCCAGGACGCGGTCATCGCGGCCACCTCGGAGCGAGCTCGGGATCTCGCACAACCGATCCTCGAACGCGGGTACCGCGGCATCGCGCCGGAGAACCTCGCGATCGGCTCGGTCGACGAGGTCACCGAGCGCTTCGCTTCGTGGCGGGATGCCGGATTCACGGACGTCTCTGTGCGGCAGATGTCCGTACCGCAGGAGGCCGCGCTGGAATCGCTCGCCTTGCTCGGCGAGGTCCGCGAGGCGCTTCAATGACGTGCGGCCTGCGATCTGACAGGGTGTGTGCCATGAGCTTGAGGGAGGACACGTGAGCGAGGTGGTCTGGGACGAGTCGCCGAACCTCAGCAGGCCGCTCATGGTCGTCGCCTTCGAAGGGTGGTTCGACGCCGGGGAATGTGCCACCGGAGCGATCCAGTGGCTCCGTGACCATCACCCATCCCGCCGGATCGCCGCGATCGATCCCGAGGAGTTCTTCGACTTTCAGGAGAATCGGCCGCACGTGGAGATCGCCCCGGATGGTGAGCGGCGGATTCGCTGGCCTTCGCTGGAGTGCTTCGCGATCGAGAACGAGATCGGCCACGACCTGGTTCTGCTCGCCGGCGTCGAACCGCGGATGCGGTGGCGGACCTTCTGCGAGTCGGTGATCGAGCTGGCGTCCGACACGGGCTGCGAGATGGTGGTCACCCTCGGCGCCATGGTCGCGGGTATCCCGCACTCGCGACCCGCGTCCGTCAAGGGGTCCGCCGCCAGCCCCGATCTGGCTCGGCGGCTGGGGCTCGACCGGCCCAGCTACCAGGGGCCCACGGGGATCATCGGCACGCTCCACGATGCCCTCGACCGCGCTGACCTTCCGGTGATCTCTCTGCGGGTGGGTGTGCCGCACTACGTCGCCGGCCCGCCCAACCCCAAGGGCACGCGAGCGTTGCTGCAGCGCTTCGAGCACGTCACCGGTGTGCGCACCAGCTATGGCGATCTCGACTCGAGCGTTCTCGAGTGGGAGGAGCGTGTCAGCTCCGCGGTGGCCGACGACCCAGAGGTGGTCGACTACGTGCAGCAACTCGAGGAAGAGGCAGACCGCGCGGCCGAGGACGACCTGCCGAGTGGTGACGACATCGCCGAGGAGTTCCAGCGCTTCCTGCGCGAGCAGCGCGACGAGTGACCGACGGCCGCGTGCCGGTCAGAGACGAGACGTCCGCTGGCGCAGCGCATGGTCGGCCAGAACGAGACACACCATCGCTTCGACCATCGGGACCGCCCGCGGGAGCACGCAGGGATCGTGCCGACCACGAGCTTCGAGCACGGTTGCGCTGTTGTCGCGGTCGACGGTGTCTTGCGGTGAGCTGATGGTGGCGGTGGGTTTGAAGGCCACCCGCATGACCAGGTCCTCGCCGTTGCTGATGCCGCCCTGCACTCCGCCGCTGTGGTTGGTCGCCGTACGAGGGCGACCGTCTGGGCCCGGCACGAAGGTGTCGTTGTGTTGGCGGCCCGTCAGGGTGGTCCCAGCGAAGCCGGACCCGACCTCGAAGCCCTTGGCGGCCGGGAGCGACATGAGGGCAGCGGCCAGCACGGCATCGAGCTTGTCGAAGACGGGTTCGCCCAGTCCCGGCTCCATGCCGCGTGCGATGCAGGTGACGATGCCGCCGAGCGAGTCGCCGTCTCGTCGAGCGGCCTCGATAGCGCCCGTCATGGCCGCCGCTGCACCCGCGTCAGGACACCGGGTGGGATCGGCCTCGACCTGATCGCGTGTGACCGTCATCGCGTCGACGGCCGCCTCGATGTCGTGCACGGAGCTGACCCAGGCCAGCACCTCTGTGCCGTGGAGCTCGGCGACGACCTTGCGGGCGATCGCGCCGGCGGCGACTCGACCGATGGTCTCGCGCGCGGACGCCCGCCCGCCGCCTTGCCAGTTGCGGATCCCGAACTTCGCCTCGGTGGTGTAGTCGGCGTGGCTCGGGCGGTACACATCGCGCATGTTGTCGTAGGCGCCCGGCCGGGCGTCCGTGTTGTGTACGAGCATGCCGATGGGGGAGCCGAGGGTGGTGCCCTCGAAGACACCGCTGTAGATCTCGACCTTGTCCGCCTCCTGGCGCTGGGTCACGAGCTTGCTCTGCCCCGGGCGGCGTCGGTCGAGCTCGATCTGGACATCGGCGACGTCGAGCTTCATCCCTGCGGGGCATCCATCGACGATGACTCCCACGCCGCCGCCGTGGGATTCGCCGAACGTGGTGATCCGGAATCGTTCGCCAAATGTGCTGCCGCCCATCGCCTCCGAGGGTAGAGCCCTTTCGGGTCCGCTCACGAGGCGGTTGCCACGCCCGTTGGCGTGGCACCTCGAACCCAGTACGTTCCCCATCGTGAAGGCCCTGCGACTTCTCGATGACTGGCCGGTCACCACCGCCGCTGCGGTCGTCGTTGACAGCGCGGGGGAGCGGCACAGCCAGGGACCCGTCGATCGTCCGCTGCATCTCGCGTCGATGACGAAACCGCTGGTCGCGCTGGCGACCCTGGTGGCGGCCGAGGAGGGGATCGTCTCGCTGGACGAGCCCTGCGGGCCGCCGGGGAGCTCGCTTCGACATCTGCTGTCCCACTCATCGGGTCTCAGCCCCGACCAGCGGCGGCTGTTGACCGAGCCGGGAACCCGCCGGATCTATTCCAATGCCGCGTACGAGCTGATCGCCGACGTGATCGCCGAGCGAGCGGAGATGGGCTTCGACGACTACCTCCACGAAGCCGTGTTCGAACCGCTTGGGATGACGACCGCGCGACTCGACGGGTCGCCGGCGTCGGGGGTCATCGCGTCGGCCGTGGACGTGTCCATCGTCGTCGACGAACTGCGGAGGCCAGATCCGCAGCTGGTCGCCCGCGAGACGCGAGTGCAGCTCATGAGCCCCGTGTTTCCCGAGATCACCGGTGTGCTTCCCGGATACGGACTCCACATCCCCAACCCGTGGGGCCTGGGTGTCGAGCTCCGCGGAGCGAAGAGCCCGCACTGGACCGGAGCCACCAACTCGCCAGCGACCTTCGGCCACTTCGGCCGATCGGGCGGGTTCTTTTGGGTGGACCCCCAGGCCTTGTGTGGTGTCGTGGTGCTCACGGACCACGAGTTCGGGTCCTGGGCGAGCTCTCTGTGGCCGGACTTCTCCGACTCCGTCATCTCAGAGGCCGGCCTGCGTTCTTCGCAGGGGTGACGCACCCGGCAGCCGTTTGTGCGCTGCAATAGGTAGTGGGACAGAATGATGTCCTGGTCACTCCGCGAGGTAGACCGCCCCTGTCCGTGTAGCCCCGTGAGGACCGATGCAGCGAGCTGAAGCCGAGCATCTCGTGCGGCGCACGAGCTTCGGCGTTGACTGGTCACTCGTCGATCAGCTCACCCCGTTGTCGCGCGGGCAGGCCGCGGACGTGCTGCTCGACTTCGGCCTCAACCCCGCCGCGACCCCTCCCGCGGAGGCGATGGTCGAGGGCGGGGTCATGTGGCGTCAGATCCGGAGCCTGACGAGGTGGTGGCTCGATCGGATGATTTCAGTCCCGCGGCCGCTCCAGGAGCACCTCGCGTTGTTCTGGCACGGTCACTTCGCGGTCAACGCCCACGAGCTCGAGTACTCCTGGCAAGCCGCCGAGCTCTTGCAGCGCCTTCGAGCCGGGAGTCTCGGGACGTTCGATGCGCTCCTGCACTCCACCGCGGTCAGCCCGGCGATGCTGCTCTACCTCGACAACCACCAGAACGAAGCGCGCAGCCCCAACGAGAACTACGCCAGGGAGCTGCTCGAGCTGCACAGTCTGAGCCCCGGTCACTACAGCGAGAACGACATCGTTGCGACGGCGCAGGCGTGGAGTGGCCACGGTCTCGCAGACGGTCGACGTTCCTATCGCTTCAACGCGCGCGAACACGACGCCGGGCCCAAATCGATCTTCGGGGTCGTCCGCAACTGGGACGGTCCCGAGGTGATCGACGAGATCGTGGGGGGTGTTCGCCGCGAGGCGTGCGCCCGCTTCGTCGCGTCCAAGCTCTGGTCGTACTTCGCCTACCCCAACCCTCCCCGACATGTCGTCGACGATCTGGTGGCTCCGTACCTTGCTGCCGGCCGCGACCTGCGGGTGTTGGTGAGAGCGGTGCTGACGCACGACGCGTTCTACGGAGCGACGGCCCGCCAGGGGCTCGTGCGCGGCCCGGTGCACTGGTCGGCCGCCTGTACCGCCCAGGCCCGACTCGACGTGCTCGACACCCAGCCCGAGATCTACATCCCGACGATGGGCCAGGCTCTGTTCTTCCCGCTGACTCCGGAGGGATGGGGGACCAACGCCGACTGGATTTCGCCCATCGCGATGTGGTCCCGCGCGGACTTTGCCCGGCGGGTGGGCAACCGCATGAACGGCAACGATTACCTGAAGGAGATCGTGGACCAGCCGGTGCCGGTTGCGGTGGAGACGCTGCGCCGAGCGATGGGCATCACGGACCTCACGCCCACGACGCGACGGGCTATCGAAGACCAGCTGTCCGCCGAGCGCGCCGCAGGGTCGACCGACGAGTTCCGCAACGCGGTCACCGTGACCTTGCTGTCACCGGAGATGCAGCTCGCATGAGGGGTGGGATCGATGGATGACACCCGAACGATTCGCGGGCAGCTCGTAACAGCGCCCGACCTCTCGACCGACGGTGAGAGCCGTCGTCGCTTCCTCCAGCTCGCGCTCGCCAGTGCGGCCGTCGCGGGGACCGGGGTCGGCCTCGGGCTCCGCGAGGCGTTCGGCTCGTCCCCGCTGGGGCCCGACGGTCGCGTTCTCGTCCTGATCGAGCTCCTCGGGGGCAACGACGGTCTCAACACCGTCGCTCCCGTCGACTCGGGCCGGTATCGCGACGCGCGACGCGGCCTCGCCGTTCGCCCCGAGGAGGGCCTGCGGATCGACGATGGCCTGGCACTCCACCCCAAGCTCGTCCGGCTCAAGGAGCGGTACGACGCGGGCGATGTCGCCATCGTCCAGGGCATCGGGTACGCCGACAGCACCCTGTCGCACTTCGACAGTATGGCGCTCTGGATGGGTGGCGAACACGGCCTCGTGTCGGGCCGCCGACCGAGGACCGGGTGGATCGGTCGCTACCTCGACGGTCGAGGTGCCGACCGCAGCCAGGTCGAAGCCGTGGCGTTCGACACGGCGATTCCCCTTCACATGCGTGGCCACGAGGCATCGGCTGTCACGCTCGGAATCGGTCCACTCCCGTCCTTCGGCATCGAGCGCTCGCCGGGGTATGGGCGCATGTACGAAACGGTCCGGAGAATGAGCGGAGCCCCCTCGCCGCTCGGGCCGTGGGCCGATGAGCTCGCCGCCACGGGCAGCGAAGCCCTCGACCTCGCAGCTCGACTCGCGCCCGCCTACGCACGCCCGCACACCACCAAGGGCTTCGCCACCGAGATGGTGCAGGCGGCCCGACTGATCAACGTCGACATCGGCGTTCGCCTCGTGACCGTGCAGCTCACGGGGTTCGATGTTCATCAGCGGCACAAGTGGGAGCACGGCGTCGCGCTCGGCAACC
>CAYUBX010000042.1:0-11772 GCA_964443165.1 uncultured Acidimicrobiales bacterium | reverse complement strand
GCTCATCGGCTTCGCCACGTTCCCCTTGATGCCGCCGCGGCTGCTCGCGGCGGGCGGCGAGTACGGCGCTGACCTGACCCAGTACGAGTTCGTCGACACCTTGGTCGTCCACGGGGGCCTCTGGTCCTTCGACTCCGGGACGATGGAATCGATCTCCAACCAGTGGGCCGCGATGCCGAGCCTGCACATCGGCTGGGCAGTCTGGTGCGCCTTGGCCCTGGTGCCGGTTCTCCGCAACAGATGGGGCCGGGTCGCGATCATCGTGTACCCCATCCTCACCCTCTTCGGCGTTGTCGTCACCGCCAACCATTACTGGATCGACGGGATCGGGGGCCTCATCGTGCTGTCTGTGGGCATGTGGGGAGCTCGCCGCGCGCTCGCATGGTTCGACAGGCGTACCGGCCGAACCGACGCCGGGCGCGGTGCTGCGGTGGGCAGCACCGCATAGGCTGTTCGCATGGTCGCGCGTCCGACCGGGAGCACCTGAGCACGCATGCACCTCGAGAAGATCAAGACCCCCGCCGACCTCCGTGCCCTGGAGGGATCCCAACTTGAGGAGTTGTGCGGCGAGATGCGCGACTTCATCGTTCAGGCGGTGTCGCGCACGGGTGGTCACCTTGGATCGAACCTCGGCGCCGTCGAACTCACGGTCGCCATTCATCGGGTCTTCGAATCCCCCCGCGACGTGATCGTGTGGGACACCGGCCACCAGGCCTACGTCCACAAACTGCTCACCGGCCGCCAGGCCGACTTCGAATCGCTGCGTCAACGGCACGGCCTCTCCGGCTACCCCTCGGCGAGCGAATCCGCCCACGACGTCGTGGAGAACAGCCACGCGTCGACCTCGCTCTCGTGGGCATCCGGCCTCGTGACGGGCTTCGAGTTGACCGGTCACGAGCATCGCCGAGTGGTCGCGGTCATCGGCGACGGCTCGATGACCGGAGGCATGGCCTTCGAGGCGCTCAACAACCTCGGCCACTACGGCCAGCGGGCGATCATCGTCCTCAACGACAACGGCCGCTCCTACGCTCCCACCGTCTCTCGCCTCAGCTCGACGGTGTCCAAGATCCGGCAGTCGCCCAACTGGGTGAAGAGCCGAGCGCGGGTCACGAGCCTGCTGGGCAAGGTTCCGCTCGGCGGTGAGGTGAAGCGAGGCCTCTCTGGCGCCGCCGCAGCGATGCGCGACATGTGGGAGCCGCCGGCGTTCTTCGAGACGCTGGGTGTTCGATACCTCGGACCCGTCGACGGACACGACATCGCCGCGATGGAGTCCGCCCTCCGCGACGCATCCGCCTACGACGAGGGCCCGATCGTCGTCCACGTCCTCACCGACAAGGGCCGCGGATACGCGCCGGCCGAGGCCGATGAGGAGAAGCACCTCCACGACACCGGGCTCTTCGACCCCGCCACCGGCAGCGCTCCGGGCGGAGGTGGCGGAGCCAACTACACAACCGCGTTCACCGACGCTCTGCTCGACGCAGCCGGCCGACGCGACGACATCGTCGCCCTGACCGCTGCGATGCCAGGATCCACCGGCCTGCTCGCCCTCCAGGAGCAGTACCCAGATCGGTTCTTCGACGTCGGCATCGCCGAGCAGCACGCGCTCACCTCCGCTGCGGGCATGGCGCGCGCCGGACTCCGCCCCGTGGTCGCCGTGTACTCGACGTTCCTCGCCCGGGCCTTCGACCAGGCGCTCTACGACATCGGCCTGCACGGCCTCCCCGTGGTTCTCTGCATCGACCGGGCGGGCATCACCGGGCCAGACGGGGCGTCCCACCACGGCGTGTACGACATCGCGATGTATTCGCGAGTGCCCAACATGACGATCCTCGCACCGTCCTCGGTCGAAGAGGTCCCCGTGATGTTCGAGACGGCGCTGTCGATCACCGACGGCCCGGTCGCCATCCGATGGCCGCGAGGATCAGCACGCCAGGGCGGCACGGTCGGCGAAGGCCTGCGCGCCCGCCAGCTTCGCGACGGCGGCGACGTCTGCATCATCGCGGCTGGCAAGCTCCTGGAGAACGCCGAGGGAGCCTGCGACCTACTGGCTGACGAGGGCATCTCCGCCGCGCTCTGGGATCCCCGTGTTCTCAAGCCGCTCGATCGCGAGATGGTGCGCGACGCCGGCTTCCACGATCTCGTCGTCACCGTGGAGGACGGCACCCGCGTCGGCGGATTCGGTAGCACGCTCAACGACACGCTCCAGCGCCGCAGCCACGTGGTTCCGCGAGTCCTTCAGCTCGGCACCCCGGACGAGTACCTGCCGCACTCGGAGTCGGCCGATCAGCTCCACGCCGAGCTGGGCCTCGACCCCGCCGGTCTCGCGGCCACGGTCCGCAAGGCATTGCTGCGCGACGCCGGTTGACGTGAAGCTCCCCATCATCCGCACGTTGGCTGCCGCCGGCGGCCTGACCGCTCTCGGCGTCGCCCGGGCGCACCGACGGCTTCGCGCCGTCCCCGACCCACACCGCGGAACCGAGGTCCTCGACCTCGAGGGGTCGTCGAGATTCGTCACATCGCTCGACGGCACGCCGATCCGCGTGATCGAGACCGGGCCGCACGACGGTCCCGTCACGGTGCTCGTCCACGGGTTCGTGTCGACCGCCGCGGCGTGGAGCCTGGTCGTTCCCGACCTGGTTGCCGCTGGCCATCGCGTCGTGATGATGGAACACCGTGCGCACGGCGGCTCGGGCCTCGGCGCAGACGGTCTCCGGCTCCTGCCGCTCGGCGACGATCTCGCCGCGGTGTTCGATTCGCTCACCACACGCGATCCCGTGACCCTCGTCGGCCACTCGATGGGCACGAGCGCCGTCTTCGCGATGGCGCTGCGGCGCCCCGACGTCGTGTCGGACCGGGTGGGCCACTTCGTGGGCGTCTCGGCACTTCACAAGGGCCGGGGCAAGCCGCTCGGCCTCGAACTCAAGAAGCACGTCTTGTACACCCAGGCCTACGACTGGGCACGGCGACGGCGCCAGCTCGGGGTGGTGTGTACCCGATCCGCGCTGGGTCCCGAGGCGGGCTACACGCTCACCGAGGCGACCTACGACATGTATCTCGAAGCGGGCCCCGACGTGATCGAGTTCCTCGGACGGGAGCTCCTGACGTTCGACTTCGCCCACGCGCTTGAGGACTTCAAGGTCCCCACCACGCTGCTGGTCGGCACCGCGGACGGCAAGACACCACCCCGGCTCGCCCACCGCATCGCCGACCAGCTTCCCGACGCCTCCGTCGTCGAGCTGCCCGGCGCCGGCCACATGGCGCCGCTCGAGGCACCAAACGCCGTGGTGGACGCCATCCTCGCCGCCACCCCCGACCGATCCGACGCTCAAGTTGAGTCACTTTGGTGTCTGACACCGAAGTGACTCAACTCGGGCTCGAGCGCGACAACGACCAACCACACCCCACATGGCTGAGGGTGCGGTTGGTCGTTCGTCAGATCTGCAGAGCGAGTCAGAGGCCCGTCAGGGCCGAAGCGAGCCTGCAGCGAGTATCAGCCGAGTTCGGAACCCACCACGCTGACGAAGCTCACGCAGGCGCCGGGCTGTCCGCCCAGGTTGTGGGTGAGGCCATAGGTCTTGGTGGTCTCGATCTGGCGCTCCGGTGGAGCCTCGCTGCGAAGCTGGAGCCAGCACTCGAACAGCATCCGGAGGCCGGAGGCGCCAATCGGGTGGCCGAAGCTCTTCAGACCACCGTCAGGGTTGACCGGCAGGTCGCCGTCGAGGTCGAAGGTGCCATTGAGGGCCTCCTTCCACGCGGTGCCTTCCTCGGCGAAGCGCAGGTCCTCCATGAGGACGAGCTCGGTCGGGGTGAAGCAGTCGTGCACCTCGGCCATGGCGATCTGGCCACGGGGGTCGGTGATACCAGCCTGCTTGTACGCCTCTTCGGCCGAGGCCCGCACCTCACGGAACGTCGTGTAGTCGTAGCTGCTGTCGAGCGCGCCGGTGGCCGGGCCGGACGAGAAGGACAGAGCCTTCACGTACAGCGGCTTGTCGGTGTACTTGTGGGCGTCTTCGGCGCGGACGATGATCGCCGCCGCCGAACCGTCGCTCACACCCGAGCAGTCGAAGATGCCGAGCGGGCCGGCCACGAGAGGCGATCCGGCGATCGTCTCCTTGGCGACCTCCTTCTTGAACTGTGCCCGCGGGTTGAGGGCGCCGTTCTTGTGGTTCTTCCAGGCGATCCGGGTGAGGACCTCCTTCATCTGGTCCTCGTCGAGGCCGTTCTTATGGGCGTAGGCGGGAGCCAGAAGCGAGAAGGTGGCCGGCGCGGTGAGAGCGGAGTCGGTGCCGTCGGACGGAGGAGCCGACCCGGTGAGGCCCGAGTAACCAGAGTCCTTCAGCTTCTCGACGCCGATGGCCATCACGGTGTCGTAGGCGCCGGACGCAACGGCGTAGCAGGCGTTGCGGAACGCCTCCGAGCCGGTGGCGCACATGTTCTCGAGCCGGCTGACCGGCTTGTAGTCGAGCTGCAGCGGCTTGCTGAGGGTCAGACCGGAAATGCCGGAGCCCATCGTGCCGAGCCAGAAGGCGTCGATGTCGTCCTGGCTCACGCCAGCCGATTCGTACGCGTCGTGCGCTGCGTCGATGAGCATCTCGTCGACGCCCTTGTCCCAATGCTCGCCGAAAGGCGTGCAGCCCATCCCGACGATTGCGACCTGGTCCTTGATGCCATGTGAGGCCATGTCTTGGTTTCCTTTTGTTGCTTGCTTTGCTCTCGGAGAGAGGCTTGTTCGATCCGCTCAGGAGCTGAGCGGGCGAGCTTTCCAGAAGTAGTTGTGGATTCCTTCGGCGGTGTAGAGGCGACGGAACGTCATCTCGACGCGGTCGCCGATCTTCACCTCGTCGGGGTCCACATCGGTCATCTCGGCTTGGAACCGGCCGCCGCCGTCGTAGTCGATGACGACTGCGACCGTCGGCGGTGACAGCGAGAACGCGAGCCGGTCCACCGTGAAGGTGGCGATCGTCGCGGGGACATCCGCCATGCGAATGCGCTCCATGTCGTCGACCGCGCCGCCGACCATCGAGACGCGCATCGGCGGCAGGTGGATCGCGCCGCTCGATCGATCCTTCGACCCGACGAACGCGAACTTCCAGTCTTCGGACCGCGCCGCGGGCGGTGCTCCCGGCCGATCGGGATCGGGACGACGGGGCGGCTCACGATCGAGGAAGCCGCGCCACGTGAGGTACTTGTTGTAATCGAGGCTGTCGCTGCCAGCGTCGATCTGAGCCCGCACCGGGGTGAAAGGCGTGTAGTCGGCGATGGCGTCGGTGGTACGGAAGACACCCGCGTTGGCGCCGTCCGCGAGGTGGATCACGAGGATCGTCTCCCCCGGTGCCGCGTCGTCGAGCACAGAAGCGAGCAACGTTCCGGCCTGGGCGGCCCCGGAGTTCCCGATGAGCCCGGTGAGATCATCGACGAGCTTGTCCCCCGCGATGCGCGCCACGCCGCGGGCCGCCCGCGCGTGGAGCCCGGCCACAATCACCTTGTCGACGTCGTCCATCGACAGGTTTGCGGTCTTGAGGGCCCGCTCCACAGCGTCCTGAGCGAGAGGAAGGTACGCCTGCTCGCCGAAACGCTCCTCCCAGATGCGGGAGAAGCTGTCGCCCGGCTGCCGGTACCTATCGAGGAACTCGGCCGTCGCCTGGGCGCCACCGAGCATCTCTGCGATCACCGGAGCGGTGTCGGAGTCGCCGATCAGAAAGGCGGCCGCACCGTCGCCGCCGTTCGCCTCGTCGGACGACGTCGGGTTGCCGGTCCGCAAGTCGGCCGAGATGGAGAGGTTGGTGCCCGGCGAGGAGTTCGCGAGCCGCAGGGCCGCTTCGACCGAACGGGGCGCACCACCCATGTCGACAGCCCAGGCGCTCTGCGGGAGATCGAGGGCCGCGTGGATCGCGGTGGCGTTCGTCTTGTCGAGGTAGGCCGGATTCGCCGTGGCGAACAGCACGGAGTCAGGGGTCACATCGACGCTGCGCAGGCAGTTGCGGGCGGCTTCGACACCCATGGTGGTGGTGTCCTCATCGAAGCTGGCGACGGCCCGGGTTCCCCGACCTCCACCGGCGCCCATCGCTGCGGTGATGTTGGACCGATCGAGTCGGTAGTAGGGCACATACGCCCCGTAGCCGATGATCCCTCTCACTCCGCCCCCTCAGGCTCGAAATCAGATTCGATTCTAAGGCTTTCGATCACCGACTGTCACCCGCCGCAACCAGTGATCGGCGGCGCGAGCCAGAGACACGTGAGGAAGAGGGCCACGACCACGATCAGCTGGATCGCCACCGCTCGGTCGCTGCGCGGCAGCACAAGATCGGGCAGCCAGTCGCCCACAGGTCCGGCTCAGTCGCCGTCGGCAGGTTCGGGCTGTTCGCCCGACGTAGCGAGCTCCTCCGCGAAGGCGCGGAGCTTCTGCAGCGAATCGGGGTCGGGGGTGCCCGACCGAGCGACGCTCGCCTTGATACGACGGTAGGTCTCGGCCTCGAGGCCGCAGTCCCTGCATTCCTCAAGGTGGCTGAGAACCTCGGTCGCGGTGGCGACGTCGAGTTCGGAGTCGAGGTACTGCTGGAGCACCTTCCCCACCCGCGCACAGTCGCGGGGCATCCGGTGGAAGAGGCGTCGGAGCATGCGCATCAGTCGAGCTCCTTCACGCCGAAGCCGGCCTTGTCGAGGTGCTCGCGCATGCGGCGGCGGGCGCGGTGCAGGCGGCTCATGACCGTTCCCACGGGGACGTCGAGCTGAGCTGCGGCGTCTTGGTATGAGAGCCCGGCGAGATCCACGAGTTCGACCGACCGGCGGAAACGGTCAGGAAGGGCTTCGAGCGCGTCCTGCACGTTGGAGTCGAAGACCGGGTCGACCACCTGGTGCTCGGGGTCGTCCTGGTCGCCGACCGAGGTTGCGGCGAGCCGTTCCATCTCGACGTCGGGGTCGTGCAGCAGTTCGGGACGGCGCCGGCGGGTGCGGTTGATCTGGGCGTTGCGGAGGATGGTGAGGAGCCACGCACGGGGGTGCCGCCCGTCGAAACGGTCGATCGCCCGGTAGGCGCGGATGATCGTCTCCTGGACGAGGTCCTCGGTGTCGGCGTGGTTGCGCGTGAGCGAGCGCCCCACCCGATACAAGACGTCGAGTTCGGGAAGCACGTACTGGCGGAATGCCGCTTCACGATCTGGGGAGTCCACCATGTACGCACTCTTCCAGAACCCGCCGGCGTCGGGTGACATTCCCGCCTGGCTCCTGGTGTGGGTGTCGTGACTGTGGCGGGACATTTCTGGGAACGAATTGAACGCCCGACGCGTTCCCACTGGGTCCACACTACGACGACGGCGAGCCTCGGCTCGGGAGGCGGTAACTGTGCGCATCGAGACAATCACCTTCGGCGCCTATCTGTTGGCGTTCGGAGGCGGAATCATCTCGTTCCTGTCGCCATGTGTTCTGCCGATCGTGCCCGGCTATCTGTCCGTCGTGACGGGACTCGACATCACGGACACCAAGTCCAACGACCGCCAGAAGCTGTGGGGCATCGCCCGCGACACGGGGATCTTCGCATCGGGCTTCACCGTGGTGTTCGTGCTGTTGGGCCTGATCAGCACGGGCGTCGGACGGTTCTTCCTGCGTAATCAGGTGACCCTCACCCGCTTCTCTGGGTTCGTGATCCTGATGCTCGCGCTCTTCATGATCGGCTCGCTCGTGCTGAAGGCGCCGTGGCTGTACCAGGAGAAGCGCTTTCACCCGCAGCTCGGGCGGTTCGGTCGGTTCGCGCCGCTGGTGGCCGGGCTGGCGTTCGGCTTCGGGTGGTCGCCCTGCATCGGACCCATCCTCGGGTCGATCCTCACCATCGCCGCTCAGCAGGACCGCGTGTGGGCAGGCGGGACGCTGCTGTTGGCCTACAGCCTCGGACTCGCGCTGTCGTTCCTCGTCACCGGGCTCGCCTTCGGGAAGCTGTCTGGGTTGTTCGGTTTCGTGAAGCGCCACTTCACGGTGATCGTTGCCGGCTCGGCGGTGATCCTCGGCACCTTCGGCCTGGTCCTGATGCTCAACCAGCTCGCCTACGTGACCCGCGAGCTGACGGACTTCCTCCGCGCCATCGGTCTCGACTTCCTCGCCGACCTCGCCGAGGTCTGAGCCGCCCCGCTTCTCCCGTTTCGGACGCGCCAGCGCACGGAACGCGGACGCGCGCGCCCAGAACCGACGAGACGGGGTCGATGTCACACCCTGCGGCAAGGGTGCGGCCATGACGACATCACCGACGAGGGATGTCGCGCTCGCCCGGCTCGCGGCAACCCAACACGGAGGCGACAGAAACCTCTTGCTCGACGGCTGGCCCGCGGCCACGTCGAACCCGTCGCCGCGGCCTCTGCCACGTCGACGGCCGTGGAACGCGCGTCGATCGCGGGACCTCATCGGCCGCTATATCGGGACGGTGGACGGGATCCCCGGCACGATCGGACGGCGCAGAACACGGTGGTCGCTCGCAGTTGGCAGCCGTATCGGCACACCTGGTGGGACGTGGACCTCCGCCCCGAGACGGTCAGCGCGGAGATGGCCCACCTCCTCGAGCACTCGACCCCGTGACCGGTGCCGAATCTTCGGTTTCTGGGCGCGCCGACGCACCGATGCCGAACGCCTGCGCGCCCAGAACCGCTGGGTCAGGCGTTGGCGAAGTAGGGGTTCTCGCCCGACTCGTGGTCGGTGATGTCGAGAACGTGCTCGATCTCGGGAACGAGCTCCCGCAGCGTCTTCTCGATGCCTGCGGTCACGGTGGCGTTGGCCATGCCGCAGCCCTGACAGCCGCCGCCGAGCTTCACAAGAGCGGTGGTGCCATCCACACGGATCAGCTCGGCGAAACCGCCGTGGGCGGCGATCGACGGGTTAATCCGCTTGAGGAGCACCTCGTTGATTTGCTCCTCGACCGTGCCGGAGAGGTCGAGTTGGCTGTTGGGTCCGAGGTCGGGCCGGTTGGGGTTGCGCAGCACGAGACCCGGCTGATTGGCGCTGCTCGGAAGGTCGAGCGTGGCGCCGTCGAGCTTCGTCACGTCCTTGTCGGGGACCAGGACGGTGAGCCCGCCGCCGACGTGGAAGGGCTGATCGGTGGGATCGGCTTCGTCGAGCAGCTCGAAGGCCAGATCGTAGGTGTAGTCCACGCCGTGAACACCGGTGACCTCGATCCGCAGAGCGAGTTTGTCGGCGTCCTGTTCGCTCTCGCGCAGGCCCAGGATCTTCTCGAGCGCGGTCTCGCTGACGGTCACGGAGGCGTGTTCGGACATGAGGGCCAGCCTATCCAGAAGGGCCCGCGGCCCGACAAGCCGAATCCCCCGCCCCGGGGTGTGAGCGCGCCAGTTCTCGCGCGCTCACACTCGGCGAGGGGCGGGGTGGTCCGTGCCCCGCTAACGTCCCGCCGAGTCCGTCGCCGCGTCACGTGCGAGCGACCGAGTGCCGAGGTGACCAATGAGCTTCCGGGCTGTACTGCTGAACGAAGAGGACCGGCAGGTGTCTGCCGAGGTCGTCGAACTCGACGACGATCGTCTGCCGGACGGGGACGTCACGGTCGACGTCGACTACAGCACCCTCAACTACAAGGACGGCATGGTCCTCGGCGGGATCGGCCGGCTCGTACGCGACTACCCACACGTGCCGGGCATCGACTTCTCGGGGACCGTGGCGGAATCGAGCCACGCCGGGTTCAGCGCGGGCGATCGAGTGGTCCTCACCGGTTGGCGTGTGGGCGAGGTCCACTGGGGCGGCTATGCCACCAAGGCGCGGGTGAGCGGTGAATGGCTCGTGAAGCTGCCAGATGGCCTCACCAACCTCGACGCGATGACCATCGGGACAGCCGGCTTCACGTCGATGCTCGCCGTGCAGGCCCTCGAGGACCACGGCCTGGGCGAGGGCCCGGTGCTCGTGACCGGTGCAGCCGGTGGAGTCGGCAGCGTCGCGATTCACCTGCTGGCCCGAGCCGGACATGCGGTGGCGGCCTCGACGGGCCGGCCCGAGACCTCCGACTACCTGACCGGCCTCGGTGCGACGGAGATCGTCGACCGCGCGACGCTGGCCGAACCTGCAGGACGTCCGCTTCTCAGTGAGCGCTGGGGCGGCTGTGTCGACGCGGTCGGCGGTAGCACCTTGGCCCACGTCCTCACAGAGATGAGCTACGGGTCGAGCGTGGCGGCGTGTGGTCTCGCGGGAGGCAACGACCTCGACACAACCGTCATCCCGTTCCTTCTCCGCGGCGTCAACCTGCTCGGAATCGACTCGGTGATGTGCCCCATCGAATCGCGGCAACGCGCCTGGGACCGCCTCGCCGAACTCATCGACCGCTCCGTGCTGGCATCGATGGCCACGACGGTCGGCCTGAACGACGTGATTGAGCTCGGCCCCGAGATCCTGGCCGGTCAGGTGAGGGGCCGGACGGTCGTCGACGTCAACGCCTGACGAACCGAGATCTCACACGGGAGCGACGGCAGTGCGGGAGGCCGCACGGTCGAGATGCGTGCCGCGCAGCGCGTCGCGCAGACGAGAACGCGCTCGATGCAGGCGGCTCATCACCGTGCCGATGGGCACGTCGAGGATGGCAGCGGCCTCCTCGTAGGTAAGCCCGTCCACATCGACCAACTCCACGATCTCGCGGTGGTCCGCCGAGAGGGCATGGACGGCGACCTCGAGCGCGGGGTCCAACGCGCCCTTCAGAGCAATGACGTCGGGCCGGAAGCGTTCGACGGCACCGATGCCCTCGCCCACGACAGGCGGCTCGTGCTCGAGAACGACCTCGCTCACCCGGCGGCGGCGGGCATTGCTCGCTGCCGTGTTGGCGATGATCCGGCGCAGCCAGGCACGGGGGTACCGCCCGTCGAAACCGCCGATCCCCCGGTAGGCCTTGGTGAGGGCTTCCTGGGCGAGGTCATCGGCATCGGAGGGGGTGCGGGTGTACTGCGCGGAAACGCGTCGGACGAACGCGGCCTCCGGCGCGATCCATTCCTCGAATCGCAGATCGTTGTCCGGGTCGGCCGGCGGAGAGAGAGGCGCGAGGGCTGTTGACACGACACTCACCATATCTTTTTGAAGTGTCTCTCCACACTTTTTCAATGAATAGGTAGTTGTTTCGCTTCCGATTGCTATCCTCGTTTCCCGTGGCTCGTCGCTCCTACGACCTTCCCGACTGTGGACTCGCTGTCGCCCTCGATCTTCTGGGCGAGCGGTGGACGCTTCTCATCGTCCGTGAGCTGCTCCTCGGCCCGCAGCGCTACACCGACCTCAACGACAGCCTCGACGGGCTCAGCACCAACCTCCTCGCCGAGCGTCTCCGCCATCTCGAGTCGCACGGGATCATCGCCCGCACCGAACTCCCCCCGCCCGCGGCCAGCACCGTCTACCAACTCACTGCGATCGGTGAGGACCTCGCACCGCTGATCGTTCAGCTTGCGATGTGGGGCACTCGATTCACCCAGGGCGCGGTGATCTCGGACCCGCGGGCGGCCGCGTTCGCCATGGTCGCCAGCAGCTGCGAAGCCGGCTCCCAACCGGCCCCCGAAGTGCGCACCGGCGAGTGCAGGATCGACATCGACGACTTCTCGATCGCTGCGCAGATGGACGCCGGTCGCCTCCGCGCCCGCGCACACCCGCCGACGCAGCCCGTGGCGGTGGCTCGCACGACGCGTGAGACCTACGGCTCACTGGTGAGCGGCGAGCTGACGTGGGCCGAAGCGGTCGCGGCACATGCCGTGCACGTCGAGGGCGACGTCGGCCAACTCGGCGCCCTCTTCGGCCACCTGCGCTGAGTGAGGGGCC
>CAYUBX010000041.1:0-11838 GCA_964443165.1 uncultured Acidimicrobiales bacterium | reverse complement strand
GCAGCCGACGGCGGGATCAGCAACATGATGGCCGCCAACAACTCACCCGTCGCTCTCGCAATCGAGACCCACGGCACCGACCGCCACAAGCACGAGTACCTCACCAAGCTCACCTCAGGTGAGTGGATGGGCTGTATCCACCTCACGGAGCCCCACACCGGCTCCGATGCGAGCGCGATCACCACCCGCGCCGAACTGGATGGCGACGAGTACGTCCTCAACGGCCAGAAGGCGTTCATCACCGCAGGATCGACCGCCGACGTCGCGATGGTCGTCGCCGTCACCGATCCCGAAGCAGGCAAGCGCGGGATCACGACGTTCATCACGCCGACCGACAACCCGGGCTACCGGGTCATCTCCAAGGAACGAAAGCTCGGTCACCGCACCAACGACACCTGCCAGGTGGCGTTCGACGACATGCGCGTTCCGGTGTCCGACGTCATGGGCGACGTCGGTCGCGGGCTCGGCATCGCGCTCGGCGGGCTCTCCCTCGGACGCATCGGCGTCGCGGCACAGTCCGTGGGCGGAGCCCGGGCGGCTCTGGCCGCTGCACACGCGTACTCGCGCGAACGGGAGACATTCGGGCGCCCCATCGCGGAGCATCAGGGGATCGCGTTCAAGCTGGCGGAGATGGCGACCCAGGTCGACGTCGCACGCCAGATGTACCTGCACGCCGCAGCTCTCAAAGACGCCGGCGACGACTGCGCGCGGGAGGCCTCCATGGCCAAGCTCTTCGCATCGGAGATGGCGGAGCGGGTGTGCAGCGACGCCATTCAGATCCATGGTGGATACGGGTTTCTCGACGACTACGGCGTGGAGAAGATCTACCGCGATGTGCGGGTGTATCAGATCTACGAAGGCACCTCCGAGGTGCAGAAGATCTTGATCCACCGAATGCTCGACGGCATGGACCTCTAGCGCGACCCCGGACCGCGCTCACCACTCTCTGCGGCGGATCGCTCTCCGCGGTGGAGCTGGTCCGCGTAGTCTGCGGGCCATGGCGGAGGTACGACTCGCGGCGGACATCGGTGGGACGTTCACGGACATCGCGTTGTCGGTCGGGCACACCCTCCACACCGCCAAGGTGCTCACCACGGCCTCCGAGCCCGCTGCGGGCGTGCTGGAGGGCACGGCCAAGGTGCTCGGCGCTGCGGATGTCGCGGCCTCCGACGTCGACGTCTTCATCCACGGCACCACCCTCGCCACCAACGCACTCATCGAGCGACGCGGCGCTCCGACCGCCCTCCTGACCACCGCCGGCGCACGCGACGCCATCGAGATGGCCCACGAGAACCGTTTCGAGCAGTACGACCTGTCGATGCGCAGGCCCGACCCATTGGTTCCGAGAAACCTCCGGATCGGCATCCCCGAACGAGTCGCCGCCGACGGCGACGTCCTGCTTCCCCTCGACGAAGACGCCGTTCGCTCCGTCGCCGGCGACCTCCAGCGAGCGGGCATCGAGTCCGTCGCCATCGGGTTTCTGCACAGCTACCGGTTCGACGCACACGAGTGGCGGGCGCGGGAGATCCTGCGCGAAGTGTGGGCCGACGTGCCCATCACACTGTCGTCGGAGGTGTGTCCCGAGATCCGCGAGTACGAGCGCTTCTCCACGGCGTGCGCCAATGCTTACGTGCAGCCGCTGATGCAGCGCTACCTGCTCGATCTCGAAGAGCGTCGGCGCGAGCTCGGCATGACGTGTGAGATGTTCCTCATGCAGTCCGGTGGCGGGCTCGGAACCCTCACCGAAGCGCTGCGACACCCGGTTCGACTCATCGAGAGCGGTCCCGCCGGCGGTGCTCTCCTCGCCTCCGAACTGGCCCGCGAGCTCGACGTCGGAATGGCGCTGAGCTTCGACATGGGCGGCACGACGGCCAAGCTCTGCATCATCGAAGAGGGAGAACCACACACCAGCCGGGAGTTCGAGGTGGGGCGCGAGTACCGATTCCTGCCCGGCAGCGGACTGCCGTTGCGGCTCCCCGTCATCGACATGGTGGAGATCGGTGCGGGCGGGTCGTCCATTGCACGCCGCGACGACCTCGGAAGGATCCAGGTCGGTCCGCGGAGTGCGGGCTCCGAGCCCGGACCCGCCGCCTATGGCCGCGGCGGCCGCGAACCGACCGTCACCGACGCCGACATCGTTCTGGGCCGTCTGCTGCCGGATCGGTTCGCCGGCGGCGAGCTCCGACTCGATGTCGACGCAGCCCATGAGTCGCTGCGCACGGAGATCGCTGAGCCCAGCCACCTCGAGCTGCCCGTCGCCGCGGTGGGGGTCAGCGAGGTCGTCGACGAGAACATGGCGAACGCGGGGCGGGTCCACGCGATCGAACAAGGTTGCGACGTCACTGGCGGAACGCTCATCGCATTCGGCGGAGCGGCACCGCTCCACGCAGCGCGCGTCGCCGCCAAGCTCGGGATCGACGAGATCGTCGTACCGGCGGGAGCCGGTGTCGGTTCGGCCATTGGGTTCCTGCGGGCTCCCGCTGCTCACGAGTCGGTTCGGACCTGGCACCAGCGGATCGAGGACCTTCGCGGCGACGAACTGGGCGACCTTCTCCGCTCGATGCACGACGAAGCGTCCGAGGTCGTCCAGGGAGCAGCACCGGATGTCCCGACTGTCGCGTCGGCCCGCGCCTTCATGCGGTACCGCGGCCAGGGTCACGAGATCACGGTCCCGCTGCCCCTCGACGAACTGCTCGCTCCGGACGCCGGGCGGCCGTCAGACCACGTGATTCGCCGCACTCTCGAGAGCCGATTCGTCGAGTCCTACCGAGAGCTGTACACGCGGGATATTCCCGGTCTCGAGGTCGAAGCGCTCACCTGGTTGCTGACCGTCCGCACCGTGGTTCCGCCGTCGCAGTGGGCTGACGGGGACCCCGCCGATGTCGACCTGCAGGATCTCGGCGAGGCGACCGTGATCGACCCGGTCTCCGGACGTGAGGTGGCCCACCGGGTGATCGATCGCGGAGCCGTTGGTGCCCATCCGGTCGCCGGGCCACTCCTCGTCGTGGAGGACCAGACGACGACCGTCGTGCCGGAGGGGAACGACGTGTGCCGTGTGGTCGGAGGACATCTGGTCGTCCGACGCAACAACGCCAGTGAGAAGGAGTCCAGGTGACCATCACCGACGCCAGCACCGCCGGCCTCGACGAGGTCCGCCGCGACATCATGTGGAACCGGCTGATCAGCGTCGTCGAGGAACAGGCGACGACCCTCGTACGCGCCGCGTTCAGCACGTCTACTCGCGAAGCCGGTGACCTCTCGGCAGGCGTGTTCGACCCGCAGGGCCGCATGCTGGCCCAGTCGGTCACCGGGACTCCCGGGCACGTGAACTCGATGGCCTCGTCGGTGCTCCACTTCCTCGAGGAGTTCCCCATCGCGACGATGGCGCCGGGTGACATCTATCTCACCAACGACCCATGGCGCGGCACCGGCCATCTCTTCGACATCGTCGTCGTCACCCCCGTGTTCCGCGGCGGCCGAGTCGTCGCGCTGTTCGCCTGCACGAGCCACGTGGTGGACATCGGTGGCGCCGGCTTCACCACCTCGTCGAAGGAGATCTTCCACGAGGGCCTGTTCCTCCCGATCATGAAGTTCGCGAGCGGTGGTGAGTTCGATCCCAACGTGGTCGCGATCATCGAGGCGAACGTCCGCGACAAGGTGCAGGTCATCGGCGACATTCACTCGCTGTGTGCCTGTAACGACATCGGGGCCAAGCGACTCCTGTCGATGATGGACGAGTACCGCCTCGACGACCTCGACGAGTTGGGCGACCACATTCTCTCGGCATCGAGAGACGCGATGCTCTCGGTGATCGCTGAACTGCCCCACGGGAGCTGGTCATCCACGATGCGGGTCGACGGCATCGACGAGCCCATCGACATCGTGGCCGCTCTGACGATCGGCCCGACCGGAATCGACGTCGACTTCACGGGCACCGGCGATCAGGTGCCTCACGGCATCAACGTCCCCATGGCGTACACGGACGCCTATACCTCGTTCGGCATCCGCTGCATCGTGGGACCTGAGATCCCGAACAACACCGGGTCGCTCGAGGTCGTCAGGGTCACGGCGCCTGAGGGCTGCATCCTCAACGCGCCACACCCCGCGGCCGTCAATGTTCGGCACGTCATGGGCCAGATGCTCCCCGACGCGGTGTTCGGCTGCCTCGCCCAGGCGCTCCCTGATCGCGTCCCCGCCGAGGGCACGTCATCGCTCTGGAACCTTCTCGCGACCGGGCCGTGGCGTCCCGAAGCCGCGGAGCGCGACGGGACCTTCATCATGATGAGCTTCCACTCCGGGGGCGCGGGTGCCCGCCCCGACCAAGACGGCCTCAACGCAACGGCGTTCCCGAGCGGTGTTCGCAACATGCCCGTCGAGATCACCGAGCTGGTGTCACCGCTGGTCTTCTGGCGGAAGGAGTTTCGTCCCGATTCCGGTGGTGCCGGAACACACCGAGGAGGCCTCGGCCAGGTGATCGAGTTGGAGAATCGGCAGGGCCGCGACTTCACGATCAGCGCCACCTACGAGCGGGTCGTTCATCCGGCCCGTGGTCGGCACGGAGGCGAGCCGGGCGCGACCGGACGCCTTTCCCTCGACGACGGAACCATCGTGAAGGCGAAGGGCAACAGCGTCATCCCCGGCGATCGCCGCTTGACTGTCGAGTTCCCCGGTGGTGGAGGGTTGGGAGATCCCGGTGAGCGTGATCCTGAGCGCGTCGAACGCGACCTCCGCCTGGGCTTCACCACCTGACATCAGCCGCCGCGTTGGTACGCCCCGAGACTGTTCCCGCTGGGGCCCGCGAACTGGAAGCAGCGGCCGCCACCGCCTCGAGATCATCGGTCGGGAGCACCACGAGCGGTCCGACCCCGCTCTGCCTCCGGGGCGCTCAGCTCCACGTCGTTGACCCGCGCGCCGCTCACCTCAGGCCTCGTCACCCAACGTGGTGAGATGCATCCGGAGACCGTTGATGACGGCAGTCGCCCCATCGACTTCGGCCCCAGCCGCCCCGACTCGCTCCGCGGCCGTGGCAACGTCCCGGGAGGACACGTCGATCGCCCCGAGCCCCTCCGGGCGCCCATCCGCGCACTCGACGAAGCGAACCACCGCCTCGTCGACCTGAATCGCCGGCGCTCCCCCGGACTCGATCACCTCGAGTCCCAGGACCTCCGCCCACCGTTGCGCCAGTGGTGCTGGGTCGTCTGTCTGGATCTCGGCGCTGCTGATCCCCTCGATGACCTCGGTGTTCTTGTACTCGCGCCACGTCTTCTCGACAGGCCACCAGTCGCCATCGCTCACGTCCTCGTTCTCGCACCAGCGAATCTCGGTGATGCAGCCAGGGAGGTCCTTCGGGTGGAGGTGGATCGCACCTGTGGTCTCGTCGACGATGCCGTCGCCGGCCACGATCCGGATTCCCATCTCCTTCACCCGGTCGACGTAGCCAGGGAAATCGTCACGAGGGACCTGGAAGATCAGCATGTACCCGCCCGGGCCGCCCCGCCTCTCGATGTAGCGCCCGCCTGCCGTGCTGCCCGCGTCTGGCTGGGGGGTGACCAGTTCGAGGAACTGATCGCCGATCGGCATCACGAAGTTGCGCAGACCGAAGGGGCTGACCCCGGCCTCCCTGCCTGGCCGGTCGCCGGGGTCGCGATAGGCCACGCCCAACCCGAACCCCTCGGCGAGCTGCGCCTCGACGCCGTCGTAGTCGTCCCCCACCATCGCCACCTGCCTCAGGCGAATGTGCATGTCGTTCCCCTCACTCGTTTTGACTGCGAATCTCCACTGCCGCCGCGCGAACGGCGGCAAAGATCTTCTGGTACCCGGTACAGCGACAGAGATTGCCAGACAGCCCGATCCCGATCTCCTCGTCGCTCGGATCTTCGTTGCTCTCGAGGAGCGCCTGCGCGGACATCAGCATTCCAGGGGTGCAGAACCCGCACTGCACGCCACCGGCCTCGAGCAGCGCGTCCTGCAGGGGGCTGAGCTCCTCACCCACCACCAGGCCCTCGACCGTGGTCACCTCCCGCCCCTGCGCCTGCGCCGCGAGAAACGAACACGAGTTCACGGGCTTGCCGTCGAGGAGCACCATGCACGCACCGCACTCGCAGTCGTCGCATCCCTCCTTCGTTCCTGTCAGGCCCACCTCGGCGCGCAGCACGCCGAGGAGGTTGCGGGAATGATCGGCCGAGATGGGATAACGGATCCCGTTGACGACAAGCTCGTAGGTCATGGTGGTCATGCGGCTCCGACTCCCTCAGCACGATTGAGCGGAACCGGGATGTCCTCACCGCCCGCGCGTCGCGCGGCAGCGAGCACCGCCCGTCGGGCCATCACCCCGATCGTGTGGGTCCGGTAGGCGGAACCGGCACGGAGATCAGAGATCGGCGTTGCTGTTTCCCGCGCTGCATCTGCTGTGGCCGCTGCGACCTCGTGGGCCGAGCCCAGCCGGTCCGCGAGGCCGCCGACCTCGACGATCGTCGGCGCGACCGCGGTCAACGCACAGCGGACCTCCACGATGTCGCCCTCGTCGTCGAGCCGGACGAAAGCCGCCGCGCCCACGACTGCGATCTCCATGGCTCGCCGATACTCGAGTCGGAGGTATGCGCTCCCGCTCCGGGCACCCGGATCGGGGAGCCTCACCGCGGTGCACAGCTCATAAGCGGCCGCGGATGTTTGCCCCGGACCCACCCACAGATCCGAGATCCCGAGCGTTCGCGTCCCCTCGGTGCTTCGTAGTTCCACCTCGGCACCGAGGACAACCAGTGGGGCGCCCGTGTCCATGGCTGGCGAGGCGTTCATGACGTTGCCGCCCACTGTGCCCAGGTGCCGCGTGGCGGGACAGCCCACGAGCGCGGCCCCATCGGCGAGCGCAGTCGCCGTCGCGACGATCGAGGGTTCGGTCACCAAGGTCGCGTGACTGACACAGGAGCCGATTCGAACGCCCCGATCGGCCGCAGTCACGCCGCGGAGCTCCGGGATCCGATCGATCGCCACGAGCGCCTCCGGAAGCGGCTCTCCTCGGCGGGCGCCCACGACCAGATCCGTGCCTCCCGCCACCGGCACGGCACCGGAGGCCATCGCCCTGAGCGCCTCCTCGGCAGTGGACGCGATGGTGAGGCTCACGACTCACCTGCCTCGGATGCGGCCGTCCACACTCGCTCCGCGGTCATGGGCAGCTGTCGCACCCTGGCGCCGATCACCTGGGCGATGGCGTTGCCGATCGCGGCCGCCGTGGGCACGTTCGGCGCCTCGGCGAGACCCTTCGCTCCGTGGGGGCCGCCGGGTTCGGCAGCGATCTCCACGAAGTCCACGGAGACCGCGGGGGCGTCCGCGCTGGTCTGGAGCTTGTACTCGAGCAGCGCCGCGTTCTGCTGGTGCCCATCGCCCGAGTAGATGGTGCCTTCGGTGAGGGCCTGTCCGACGCCCATAAGGACACCGCCCTCGACCTGGCCTTGGGCGCCGACGGGGTTGATGATCGTCCCCGAGTCGTGCGCGGCGTGGACCGCCATCACGCGGCTGACGCCGGTGTCGCGGTCGACCCGCACTCGAGCGACGTGGCACGAGAACTGGGGCGCGAACCACGCGGCCATGCCCTGGTCGCCGACGCAGGTCGCGCCGACGAGCGGTGGGACATCTGGCGGCGTGCCAGAGCCTCGGCCGGCGAGGAGTTCCGCTCCTGCGGCCGTCGCCGCGAGCTCCGCGATCGTTACCGAACGAGCCGGAGAGCCGGCGACATGAGCGTCCCCGTCAGCCAGAACGATGTCCTCGGGAGCCGCCTCCAGCTGGGCCGCTGCGAGGTCGCGCAGCTGCTGGGCGACATCGCGAGCGGCCTCGACCACCGCGCGGCCGTTGTTCACCAAGGTCTGGGAACCCGTCGCACCCATGTCGTAGGGCGCGACCGATGTGTCCTGGTACACCAGTTCGAAATCGGTCTCCTCCAGGCCGAGCTCGTGCGCGGCGAGGTGCCTCAGCGTCATCACCGCGCCGGTCCCACACTCCTGAGCCCCGGTGATGATCTGGCCCGTGCCGTCATCGTCGATCTTGACGTACGCGCCGCTCGGCATGCCGAATGACGGCCACCAGCCGACCGCGATTCCGAAGGCCTCGTCGGGCCCGAGGGCTCCGGTGGCCTCTGCAGCTGCGGTCGCGCGATCGATGCAGTCCTGCAGGCCGATCTCGTCGTAGGTCTGCCCTGCGGGGCCCACGTCGCCGCTTCGCACACCGTTCCGCCGACGGAACTCGACCGGATCGAGCCCGACGGTGGCCGCCAGTTCGTCGGTGTGGGACTCGAGCGCCCAGCAGGCTTGGGGCGCCGTGGGGGCGCGCACCGACCCTGAGGGCTGTCGATTGGTGTAGACGATCCGCGCCTCGATGTCGGTGTTCGGGCAGCGGTATGGCCCCGCCACATGCATCGCGGCGAGCTGCGGGAAGAACGCCCCGTCCGCGATGTAGGCGCCGTTGTCGATGAGGACGTTGCCCGTGCGGGCCACGATCTCCCCGTCGGCCGTCAGACCCGTCGTGAGCTCGACGATCATGTCCTCGCGGCGCCGGTCCGGCGCGGTGAACTCTTCGTAGCGGCTGAAGACCAGCCTCACCGGCCGTCGGGTCGCGCGAGCCAGGGCAGCGACGTGCGCTTCGAAGTGAAAGCCGCACTTGCCACCGAACCCGCCGCCGAGGTGCGGCACCACGATGCGGACCCGATTCGTGGGCAGCTCCAGGGTCTGACAGACGCCTGCCCTCGCGTCGAACGGCACCTGGGTCGAGGTCCAGATGGTGACGGCGTCGCCTTCCCACTGCGCGACGATCGCCCGCGGCTCGATCGGGGCCGCGTGGCAGCCGTCGGCCCGATAGTGACTCGTCACCACGATGTCTGCGGTCTCCATCGCAGCGGACGCATCGCCGACGCGAATCGCCGAGAACGACGCCACGTTTCCCTCGCGCTCGGTGTCGGCCTCGTAGGTGGCCCAGTCCTCATGGACCAAGGGAGCCCCCTCGGCGACGGCCGCTTCGAGCTCCACGACCGGCTCGAAGACCTCGATCTCGACCTCGATCGCCGCTGCGGCTGCGCGGGCCAGCTCTGGCGTCAGCGCGGCCACGGCGGCCACCACCTCACCCTCGAAACGCACGACATCACGCGCGAACAGAGTGCGGTCTGCGACCCCTGGGCTGTATCGAACATCTGGCACGTCGTCTGCGGTGATCACCGCGAACACGCCGGGCATCGCGAGAGCCGGAGTCGCGTCGATCGATGTGATGCGGCCGCTGGCGACGCCGGCGTACCGGAATGCGGCGTGCAGCATGCCCGCCAGCTGGATGTCCGCAGCGTAGCGACCGGTCCCCGTGACCTTGGCGGGTCCGTCAGCACGGCGAAATGTGCGGGGAACGCGGCGATCCGCTCCGGGGGCACTCGTCACGAGCGCGGACCCTATCCGAGGGCTGCAGCTGCCGGAAGCGCCTCTTCGGCGAACTGTCTCACCGCCTCGTCAGGTCTCCCCAAGCGCAGGGCGGCCGTGTTGACGAGCACCCGGGTGACACCGTGGTCCGCGTAGACCTGCAGGCCGTCGAAACCCTCTCGATGGTGGTTCCAGTACGCCGTCAGCTCGATCTCGGCGGGGTCCCTGCCCTGACGTTCGCACTCCGTGTGGAGGCGGTCGATATGGCCGCGGAAGTCCTCGAGGTCCTTGTGGATCACGTACCAACCGTCACCGCGGGAGACCACACGTCGAATCGCCGCATCCGTGGTGCCCCCGATGACGATCGGGAGGCTCGGCGTCTGGACCGGGGTCGGCAACATCCGGAAACCGCGCCAGTCGAGAAAGTCGCCCGTGTGATCGACGTCATCTCCCGTCCAGCACATCCGCATCGCGTCGATGTACTCGTCCGCCCGCGCCCCGCGCCGATCGAAGGGAACGCCGAGCGCGTCGAACTCCTCCTCGAGCCAACCCACTCCGACCCCCAGCATGAAGCGACCATCGGAGAGGTGATCGAGGCTGGACGCCTGTTTGGCCAGGTACAGGGCATTGACCTGAGTGAGGATGTTGACCCCGGTACCCAGGCGGAGCCGCTCGGTGGCCGCCGCGACGAACGTGAGCGCGATCAGCGGGTCGGTGAAACCGGCGTCCGGCGGGACCGCCAACTTGCCGGTCGGACTGTAGGGATACCGACTCTCGTACTCGTGCGGGATGATCACGTGCTCGAAGGTCCACACCGACTCGTAGCCGAGCCCCTCCAGCAACTGCGAGAAGTCACGGAGGAAGCTCGGGTCGAGGTAGGCCGCCGAGTTGATGGGAACGACACCGACGTGCATTCCCGATGGTTAGTCGATCCCTGTACCTGCGTGCACGCCGCCATATGCAATGCCGGCGAGGTGATGCATCTCGCGTTCGAAGGTGGTGAGGCCGTCGAGGCGCGAGTCGGAGAGGGAGGAAGGGCCACACGCGCGAGCCAACACCCCCTTCAACTCGACGGGAGGAATCGGGCGAGTCGCTCCGCTGCGCCCAACGCGAGCGCCTTCACGAAGTCCCGCGGCGTCAGGTGGCCCGCCGCTCCGACATGCGTGCAAAGTGCTTCCGGACGTCCATCGCGCCATCGCCCTCCTCGGCCGGGTGCGGGGTGACCATCGCGCCGATCGGTACATCGAACTCGAACGGCACCCGCTGTGGGAGGCCGCAGGCCTCGTCGTCGCACGCCTGGAAGGTCACCGCTCCCGAGATGCGCGCCACCGGACCAGAGTCGCCGGGATGTCGCGCCATGCCCCCGCTGATCGCCACCGGCTGGTGGATGCGCACCGTTCCGACTGCATCCCCCTCGTAGACGTTGAGCTCCTCGCCGGTGCCCTCGAGAACATGGAGGGTCGTCGGCGGGGCCGACGGTTCGAGGGCGATGACCCCGTCGTCGAATTCGATCGCCGTCGCGACGAGCCCATCGGGGACCGGCTCACCGTAGATGTGCTGACCGGTCGGCAGCCGGAAGGTCACCACGAGATCACGCTGCACTCCTGGTGACAGCGGCTCGAGACCCATCTGCACGTCGACGTCGATCTCACCTGGAGGGTCGCCCACGACGAGTTCGTCGTCGATGATGTCGCCGGCCACGGCACGAGCGAGTTGCTGGACGGTCGGGCGTAACGCGAGGTGGTTCTCGAAGAACTTCGCGGTGATCACCCCGGCCGCGTCCGTTACGTACACCCCGGGAAAGGGCATCCCGAACCAGGGATGATCATCCTCGGGGACGAGGGTGTTCAGGATGCCGAAGGCGCGGATCACGTCGCTCTCGGGGTCCGACAGCAGCGGGTACGCGATGCCGAACTCCGTTGCGAAGTCGGCGAGAGCATCCGGTTCGTCGTAGCTCAGGGCGTAGAACTCGGCGCCCGCCTCCCTCAAGACCTGGATGTCCTTCTGCAGCTCGACGAGCTGCGTGCGGCACGGCGGTCACCACACCGCCGATCGGTAGAAGAGGACGACGGCGGGCTTGCCATCGCGGTCGGCATGAAGGTCGACCGTCTCGCCGGTCGAGTCCAGCGCAACGAGGTCGGGCAACATCTCGCCGACATCGGGGCCAGTCGGAAACTCGCCGACGGGATCCCGGCGGCCTCCCGATCCGGGCTTGAGCGGGCCGAGGAAGCCAAGGTGGTCCACCCACCCCTTCCCGTTGGGGCCTTCGGTTGCCGTCGTCGCGACTTCGAGCGTCATCGCTCCCCCTCCAGCGGGGCGATCCCGGGAACCCGGGATGGCCTCGCGAACACCTCGTCGAGCAGTGGGCGGAATTCCTCGATCGGCAGCAGGTCGTACGCCGGGTCGAAGCAGTTCTGGTCGTAGTTCTCGCAGAAGTGGACGCACTCGT
>CAYUBX010000040.1:0-11854 GCA_964443165.1 uncultured Acidimicrobiales bacterium | reverse complement strand
GCTGCACTCGGTGCCCGAGGCCCAGGTCGTCAACCGCTAAGACCACACTCGGTAGCGATTTTCGGCCCGCGAAGGGCTGAAAGCGTTCATTTCAACACGGAGAGTGACGATGGGGGAAGGCGGCACGCTGGCCGCCCGAACCCGGGAGCCCTCCTTCGATGACCACCTGCCGCTGCGGACGAAACATGGTGGAGATCACGATGTCGACCCCCGAGGCCCCGGTGCGCCTCACCTCGTGTGGTGCCTGCGACCGAGTGGAGTGGTCCGTCGACGGAGACCCCGTCGACCGCCAGAAAGCGCTCGACCAGCTGGCGACGACCGGCCGGAGGTAGTTGTCGCGCCCGGATCGCGGCAGCGGCGTGCCATCCTGGGCACTCATGTCTGACGCGGACGCGCCGGCCGAGCCCGCGCCGCCCCCCGACGCTCCCGCGGAGACCGCAGAGGTCAAAGACGGGCCCTTCCTCGCTCCCTATCGAGCGGTGGAAGCGCGGATCCGGAACGCGTCCGTGGAGAGCTGGATCTCCTTCGCCGTCGTCGGCGTCGCCTGTCTCGCGGTGCTGTACCGGCTGCGCCCCGCGGAGATCTTCTCGGACTCGACGCCCACGGGCGGCGACATGGGTGCCCACGTGTGGGGACCCGCGTTCCTTCGAGATGAGCTGCTGCCCAACCTGCGGCTGCGCGGTTGGAGCCCCGACTGGTACGCCGGGTTCCCCGTCATGCAGTTCTACATGGTGCTCCCGTACCTCGCGATCGTCGCGCTCGACATCGTTCTGCCCTACGGGATGTCGTTCAAGGTCGTCGCGGTGTCCGGCGTCGTCACGATGCCGCTGTCGGCGTGGGCGATGGGGCGCCTCGCCCGCTGGCCGTTCCCGGTCCCGCCGCTGCTGAGCGTCGCAGCGCTGCTGTTCGTCTTCGACTTCAACTTCACGATCTACGGCGGCAACATCGCGTCGACGCTCGCGGGTGAATTCGCGTTCTCGATCAGCCTGTCGCTGGCTCTGGTGTACCTCGGCCTGGTGTTCCGGTCGCTCGAGACAGGGAGCGGTCGGGTGTGGGCAGCTGTCGTGCTCGCGCTCGTCGGGCTGAGCCACCTGATCCCGCTTCTCTTCGCCGTCGGTGCGACAGTGGTGATCGTCGCCGTCCGCGGCCTCCACCGGCTCCCCGAGCTCCTCGGAGGCAGCTCGGCCGCGTTGGTGATCGGTGCGGGCGCGGCCGTCACCGTGGCGATGTGGCAACTGAGCTCCGATCCCGCACCCAGGCTCGCCGTTCTGATGGTGTTGGTCGGCGGGCTGCTCGCGGCCGAACTCCGGCGGACCTGGTGGGCACTCACCATCGGTGTGCTCGGTGGCCTCGTCTCGGCCTTTTGGACCATTCCCTTCCTGTTACGGCGGACGTATCTCAACGACATGGGGTGGGAGAAGCTGCACGAGGTCCGCGAGAACCTCTTCTTCCCCGACGAGCTGGGCGGCGACGGCGCCCACCTCTCGATCCTGTGGGTGCTCGGCCTCGCCGGCATCGCGGCGGTCGCGGGCATCGCGCGCTGGCACCGGCCCACGATGACCTTCACGGCCATCGCCGCAGTCGCCGCGCTGGGGTTCGTCCACTGGCCCCAACACCGTCTCTGGAACGCCCGGATCCTGCCGTTCTGGTACCTCAGCATCTATGTCCTCGCGGCCCTCGGCGTCTGGTTCCTGGCATCCGCCCTGATCGGCCAGAGCGGATCCTCCGGACGAGAGTCGCAGCTGTTGCTCTTCCGCCGGGTTCCGGTGGACCGCATGCGACTGACGTCGTGGGTCACCGCCCCGGTTTCGCTGGTCGCCGCCGTCCTCTTCCTCGGTCTGTACCTCGGCGTCGCACCGGCTGGGGCCTACGACCAGAACGGCATCTACCGATGGGGCCCGCTGTCGGTCAGCTCGGGCGAACGCAACTTCGTGAGCGGCTGGGCCGAATGGAACTTCAGCGGCTACGAGGGGCGCAGCGCCTACCCGACGTACTACGACCTCGTCCAGACGATGGAAGCGGTCGGTGAACGGCACGGCTGCGGGCGCGCGCTGTGGGAGTACGACCGCGACGAGATCGGGAGCTACGGCACACCGATGGCCCCGATGCTGTTGCCTCACTGGACCGACGGATGCATCGGCTCCATGGAGGGCCTGTACTTCGAGTCGAGCCCCACCGTTCCGTTCCACTTCCTGATGCAGTCGGAGCTGTCGGCCAACCCGTCCCGGCCCATGCGCGGCCTGCCGTACAACGACCTGGATCTCGACCTCGGCGTCCCCCATCTCCAGATGGCGGGTGTCCGCTACTACGTGGCGTTCAGCTCACAGGCGCTCGACGCCGCCCGGCACCATCCCGACGTCCTCGAACCCATCGCGTTCTCCGATCCGTGGACCGTGTACCTGGTCCACGACAGCGACATCGTCGAGCCCCTGCAGTACGAGCCCGTCGTGGTCGACGACGCCCCCGAGGCCGGGCGCGCCTGGACTGACCCCGCCGTCACCTGGTTCAACGATCCCGAACGTTGGGACGTGGTCGTCGCAGCAGACGGACCGGATCAATGGGCCCGCGTCGACCTGATCCCCGGCCGGCTCGACGACTCCGGCGGCGAACTCCTCGACGACTTCGGTCTCGGACCCAAGCGCGAACTCGCACCCGTCACCGTCAGCGCTGTCGAGGTGTCCTCCGACGGCGTGTCCTTCGACGTCGACCAGATCGGCGTCCCGGTGCTCGTCAAGGTCTCGTACTTCCCCAACTGGTCCGTCTCCGGAGCAGACGGCCCCTACCGCGTCACACCCAACTGGATGGTGGTGATCCCCACAGACACCCACGTCGAGTTCAGCTACGGCGCCACCTCCGTCGAACACCTCGCCTGGGCCCTTACCCTCCTCGGCGCCGCCGGCCTCGTCGTCGTCGGACGGCGAAGCCCCGTGGACCTCGATGAGGGGCTGACTGTCTTGTCGCCGCACTCCTCGGTTCGCTCGTCTGCGGAAAGCCATGGCCCGCCCGGCGAGCCCGGGGGCGATGCGGATCCTGTCGGTGAATTTCCTCGCGACTCTGACCTCGACCCGGCGGACGACGAGGACGACGAAGGCCGGTCATGAAGCGGCGGCTTCGCCGATTCCTGCTGATCGGCACGGTCATCACCGCCCTCGACATCGCGCTCCTCCTGATCCTCGGGAACTGGTTCGGCGAGCGATGGGTCCTCGCCGACATCTGCGCCGTCGCGGTGGCGGCCATCCTGTCGTACGTCCTGCACCGCCGGGTGACGTTCCACGACGACGCCTACTCCCAGATCGACCACCGCCCGCTGGTGTTCGCCGGTGCCGTCGCGCCAGCCCTCCTCACCGACGTCGCCACCGTCGCCGTCTTCGATCTGGCGGGCGACCTGACGGCGGGTGCCGCGATCGCGGTGAAGCTGCTCGCCGTTGCCCTGGCCTCCATCGTCCGCCTCTTCACCTATCGCGGGGTGCTCTTCGCAGCCGTGCGCAGCGATCAGGATCGTCGCCCGCCCGCACCGGTGGCGGAGGGTGGACCTCGGGTGTCGGTGATCTTCCCCGCCTACGAAGCCGCCGCCGTCGTCGGTGACTCGATCGCGGCAGCCGTCGACGCCGTGACCGCGGCCGGGATCGCTCGGGACGACGTCGAGATCGTGGTGGCGGACGACGGTTCGAAGGACGGTACGGCCGACGCAGCCGAAGAAGCTGGAGCGGACGTGGTTCTCCGCCTCTCGCCGAACAAGGGAAAGGGTGCGGCCGTCCGGGAGGGGATGCTGGCGGCCAGCGGTCGGGCGAGAATCTTCACGGACGTCGACCTCGCGTATCCACCGCATCAGCTTCCTCCGCTGCTCGAGCGCCTCGAGGAGGGCTGGGAGGTGGTTGTCGGCAGCCGGCGTCACCCCGACACTCGCGAGGTCAACGCCGCCCCGGCGCTGCGCGAGGTGGGCAGTCTCCTGTTCAACCTCATCACCCACTTCGCGCTCCTCGGGCGGTACCGCGATACCCAGTGCGGGCTCAAGGGATTCTCTGCTCCCGCGGCCGTCGAGATCTTCTCGTTGACCGCGATCGACGGCTTCGCGTTCGACGTGGAGGTGCTCCATCTGGCCGAGCGGCGCAAGCTGTCGCTCCTCGAGGTGCCGGTGGTTCTCGACCACGTTGAAGCGAGCACCGTCCGTATGGTTCCGCAGGCCGTCCGCATGCTCAGGGACGTGCTCGCGATCCGTCGAAAGAGCGCCACAGGGGTCTACGACGGTTGACCCGTCGCATGCGCGGTCGACCGTTACCCTCGATGCGAACGATGAGCGATCGAACCCGAATCTCCCCGGTGTCGGCCGACCGGCTCGACCAGGTGGTCAAGGCCTACGACATCCGGGGCCTCTGCCCCGAGCAACTCGATGCCGACATGTGTCGTGGGATCGGCGCCGCCTTCGCGCGGTTCACCGCTGCGCCGCAGGTCGTCATCGGGCGCGACATGCGACCTACGGGTGTGGATCTGGCCGAGGCGTTCGCCGACGGCGTGCAGAGCCAAGGCGTCGATGTGCTCGACATTGGCCTGGCATCCACCGACCTCACCTACTTCGCGTCCGGCCACCTCGATATGCCGGCGGCCATGCTCACCGCCTCACACAACCCGGCTGAGTACAACGGCATCAAACTCTGCGGTGCGGGCGCGGCTCCGATCGGTGCCGAGAGTGGCCTCGCCGACATCAAGGCGATGGCGATCGAGGGTCTCGACGAGACCGGCAGCCGTGGCGGCCGATCCGAGGACGACCTGCTCGGGGCCTTCGTGGCTCACGTGCACTCGTTCGTCGACACCTCCAGCCTGCGACCGCTCACGATCGTCGCCGACACCGCCAACGGCATGGGTGGGCACGTCGCTCCCGCCGTGTTCGCCGGCCTGCCCTTCGATGTCGAGTTCATGTATGAGGAGCTCGACGGCACTTTCCCGAACCACCCCGCCGACCCGATCCAGCCGGAGAACCTCGTCGACCTCCAGCGTCGTGTCCTCGAGGTGGGAGCCGATGTCGGCCTGGCGTTCGACGGAGACGCCGACCGGGTGTTCCTCGTCGACGAGAACGCCGCGCCCGTCAGCGGCTCGCTCACCACGGCTCTCGTCGCCCAGGGCGTGCTCGACCGCGAGGGTCCCGGCCCCATCCTGCACAACCTCATCTGCTCGAAGGCCACCGCCGAGGTGATCCGCGAGAACGGCGGCGACCCCGTTCGCACCAAGGTCGGCCACTCGTTCATCAAGGCCCAGATGGCCGAGACGGGCGCCGCGTTCGGCGGCGAACACAGCGGGCACTACTACTTCCGACGCAACTACCGCGCCGACTCCGGCTTGATCGCCGCCCTCGTGGTTCTCGAACAGCTGTGCTCGGCTGATGCTCCCCTCTCCCAGCTGCTCGCCCCGCTCGACCGCTACGCCGCTTCGGGCGAGATCAACACCCGTGTCGAGGACGCGGCGGCTGTCATCGAGCGGGTCGCAGAGCACTACGGTGAGCGCGACCAGGACCGGCTCGACGGCCTCACGGTCGATTGCGGTGGGTGGTGGTTCAACCTCCGCCCGTCCAACACCGAGCCGCTCCTTCGCCTCAACCTCGAAGCCCCCGACACCGACGCCGTGAACCGCCACGTCGCCGAGGTGCGGGAGTTCCTCGTCTGATCCTGTCTGCACAAGGAGACACTGTCGTGGCACTCGACCCCGGACTTCTCGAGATCCTGGCCTGTCCGGAGGACAAAGGCCCGCTGTACTACCTGCCAGACGAGTCGATCCTCTACAACCCACGCCTCGCGCGGGCCTACGAGATCCGCGACGACATCCCGGTCCTGTTGATCGACGAGGCGAAGGCACTCGACGACGGCGAGGTCGCGCGCCTCGATGGGCGAATCGAGTCCGAGTCCATCGCCCCCACCTTCGAGGCCTGAACCGATGACCACCGCCCCTGCCCGCGCGGAGGGCCCGTTGGACGAGCTCGGGATCTGGTCGGTGACGCGTGGGCTTCCCGAGCAGCTCGACCAGGCGGTTGCCGCAGCGCTGGAGGTGACCGACCTTCCCAGCCTCGATCAGATCGACCACGTGGTCGTGATGGGGATGGGCGGATCGGGGATCGCCGGCGATGTCGTTCGGGCCGTCGCGGGTCCGATGATGCCGGTCCCTGTCGTGGTGTCGAAGGGCTACCCGTGCCCTGGCTTCGTCACCAGCCGCTCCCTCGTCATCGCCGTGTCCTTCAGCGGTAACACCGAGGAGACGCTCGAAGCGGCTGCCACCGCCGAGGAGGCGGGCGCGCAGATGGTCGTCGTCACCTCGGGCGGCACGCTCGGCGGCCTCGCGTCCGACTGGGGTGCTCCGGTCTACGACCTCGACAGCTCGATCCCGATGCCGCGAGCTGCGGTGGGCGCGGTGAGCGTGCCGCCTCTGATCGCGCTCGAACGCATCGGTCTGTTTCCCGGCGCGCAGCGTTGGATCGAATTCACGGTCGAACAGTTGGAAATGATCCGAACCGAAATCTTTACCAATCCGAACAGTTGATCCGCCGGCGCGACGCCCTGGACGAGGACGACATCGCTGCCGCTGCGGCCGCCATGATCGGCGACACCGTCCCGCTCGTCTACGGAGGTGGCGATCTCGGCGCCGTCGCCGCGAAACGCTGGAAGAACCAGGTCAACGAGAACGCGAAGGCACCGGCTTTCAGCAACGAGATGCCCGAGCTGTGTCACAACGAGATCGCCGGCTGGGAGGCGAACCGGGCTGTGTCGGGCTCAGCGCTGTCGCTCGTCACCCTTCGACACGATCACGAGCATCCCCAGATCTCGCGTCGTTTCGACTACAACGCACAGGTCACGGCCAACGTCGTCGCCGCGTCGGTCGAGATCGCCGCAGAGGGCGAGGGCCAGCTCGCCCAGCTCTTCGATCTCATGTACATCGGCGACTTCGTGTCGCTGCATCTGGCCGCTACCCGCAACGTCGATCCGGGTCCGATCGGCGTGCTGGACGACCTCAAGTCGTTCCTCTCCGCCGGCTGAACCAGTCGATACGCTCGAACCCTGCCCCTTCCCTCTGGAGGCCCACATGCCCCGCCCCCTCGACGGCGACTTCAAGGTCGCTGACCTCTCGCTCGCATCCGCGGGTCGCAAGCAGATCGAGCTCGCCGAAGTCGAAATGCCCGGCTTGATGGAGCTGCGCGCCCGTCACTACGACGACAAGCCGCTGGCCGGTGCCCGGATCATGGGGTCACTGCACATGACGGTGCAGACCGCCGTGCTGATCGAGACGCTGGTGGACCTCGGCGCCGACGTGCGCTGGGTGTCGTGCAACATCTTCTCCACCCAGGACGAGGCGGCCGCAGCGGTCGCGGTCGGTCGCGACGGCACCGAGGACGAGCCGTCCGGCACGCCCGTGTTCGCCTGGAAGGGCGAGACGCTCGAGGAGTACTGGTGGTGCACCGAGCAGGCGCTGCGCTGGCCTGGCGCGACCGGACCCAACCTGATTCTCGACGATGGTGGTGACGCGACGCTTCTCGTGCACCTCGGAGCACAGTACGAAGCGTCTGGCGCCACTCCCGACCCGGACTCGGCCGGCTCCCCGGACGAGGAAGAGATCTATCGCCTGCTGCACAAGGTGGCGTCCACCGATCCCACGCTGTGGGGCGACATGATCGCCAACATCCGTGGCGTGTCGGAGGAGACCACCACCGGGGTTCACCGACTCTACGAGATGGTCGAGAAGGGCGAGCTGCGGTTCCCGGCCTACAACGTCAACGACTCGGTGACGAAGTCCAAGTTCGACAACCTCTACGGATGCCGGCACTCGCTGATCGATGGGCTCAACCGGGCCACCGACGTGATGATCGGCGGCAAGGTCGCGTTCGTCGCTGGGTACGGCGATGTGGGCAAGGGCTGTGCCCAGTCACTGCGCGGCCAAGGCGCTCGGGTGATCGTGTCGGAGATCGACCCGATCAACGCGCTGCAGGCGGCGATGGAGGGCTTCGAGGTCGACCGCGTCGAGAACGTGGTCGGCATCGCGGACATCTTCGTCACCACCACCGGCAACAAGAACATCATCTCCGCCGAGCTGATGGGGATGATGAAGCACAACGCGATCGTCTGCAACATCGGTCACTTCGACAACGAGATCGACATGGCCGGGCTCGAGCGGATGTCCGACGTTCAGCGCCGCAACATCAAGCCACAGGTCGATGAGTACATGTTCCCGTCCGGCAACAGCGTGCTCATCCTCGCCGAAGGTCGACTCGTCAACCTCGGCTGCGCCACCGGTCATCCGAGCTTCGTGATGTCGATGAGCTTCACCAACCAGGTGCTGGCCCAGATGGAGCTGCACGCCAAGGACGACTCGCTCGAGAACGACGTCTACTTGCTGCCGAAGGTCCTCGATGAGGAGGTGGCTCGCCTGCACCTCGACAACCTCGGTGTCAAGCTCACCCGCCTGACGGACGAGCAGGCGGACTATCTCGGCGTTCCGGTCGCGGGCCCCTACAAGCCCGAGCACTATCGCTACTGATGCGGCGCTACTGATGCGGCGCTACTGATGCGGCGCTACTGATGCGGCGCTACTGATCCGGTCAACGACTCAGTCGTAGAGGGCGGCTCGGGCGTGGGCGGCGACCTCGGCCACCGCCTCGGCGCCCTTCTCCACCAACGGGCCGAGCTGGAAAAAGATGTGCACCATGCCGGCGTAGTCGGTGTGGGTGACGTCGACGCCGGCCTCGGCCAGCGTCTCCGCGTAGCGGCGGCCCTGATCACGGATCGGGTCGTACTCCGCGGTGATGACGAGAGCGGGTGCGATGCCTTCGTGCGAGTCGGCGTAGATGGGTGAGGCTCGCCAGTCCTGCGGGTCGGCGGCGTAGCTCTCCATGAACCAGTCCATCGTGGTTCGTTCGAGGATGTAGCCGGTGCCGTTGGCCTCCATGGACGGGCTCTCGTCGTCGATTCGGGTGCCGGGGTAGACGAGCAACTGTTTGGCCACGTCCAGGCCTGCGTCGCGCGCCATCAGCGAGGTGACCGCAGACAGGTTGCCTCCGGCCGAGTCGCCCCCCACCACGAGTCGCGCCCCCTCGCCACCGAGCTCCTCGCGGTTGGCGTCGCACCACTGCAGTGCGGCCCACGAGTCCTCCACTCCGGCGGGAAATGGATGTTCGGGTGCGAGGCGGTAGTGGACCGCGACGACGGTGCATCCGATCTGCTTCGCGAGCTGCCGGCACACCTCGTCGTGGGTGTCGAGGTCACCGATGCAGTACCCACCGCCGTGAAAGAACACGAAGATCCCTCGAGCGCCCTCGTTGCGGTAGATGCGGATCGGGATCTCGCCTGCCGGTCCGGGGATCGTCGAGTCCGAGACGTCGTCGAGCTCGGGCCCTGGGCCCGCGAACGCCACGAGCGCCAGGTACCCCTGGCGTCGATCGGCCACCGAAGGATCGGGCGGCGCGTTCTCCGCAGCGCGGTTGACGGTGTCGACGATGGGCTGGATCTGAGGGTCGAGGGCCATCGTCGGATCCTAGATCTGCTCCTGCCCAACCCACGATGTGATGTCCCACGCTCTCCGTAGGGTGCGCTCGTGTTCTTCGAGGTGCGGTGTCCGGGGTGTGAGCGGCGCGGCTGGTGTCCGTGTCCCGACTGCGTGGCCTCACTGCCTGCACTGGCGTCTGGCCCGATCGGTGGCCTGGCCGCGACGGTGTCGTTGTTCGACCACGACGAGCTCGGGGCCCGCTTCGTTCACGCCCTCAAGCTGCATAACGATCGGGCGATCCTCCGCTGGCTCGCCCACTCGCTGGTCGCCACCGTTGCGGCGCGGGGCATCGAGGCTGAGCTGATCACCTGGGCACCGACGACGGCGGCTGCCCGGCGCGAGCGCGGCTTCGATCAGGCGGAGCTCTTGGCGCGAGCCATAGCGCGGGCGAGCGGTGTGCGCGTCCGCTCCCTCCTCCGGCGGATCGACGGCCCCACGCAGCACGGACGCACCAGAGCCCAGCGCCTCTCCGGGCCTCGTTTCGAACTGCGGCGACCTGCCGCGGCGCGATCGGTGCTGGTGGTCGACGATGTGCTCACGACCGGTGCGACGCTTGTTTCGGCCGCTGCGACCCTTCGACGCGGCGGGGTCGCAGTGGTCTACGGAGCGACCTGTAGCCGGGTCGGCGGCCGGTCCGAGGCAGTGGTAGTCGCGGGGTCGAGCGGCTCCTAAAATGGGCCTCCCGTGTGGTGCGGGGGACCTGAACGACGGAGGTACCCCGTGCAGATCACCATCACTGGCCGCAAGGTCGACGTCCCCGACGACGTTTATTCGGCAGTGGAGCGCAAGATCGGCTCCCTCGATCGATTCGTCGGCGACCTCGAGCGCGCCGATGTGGTGTTTCGCGAGGAGAAGAATCCGCGCATCGCTGAGCGAGAACAGGTAGAGGTCACCCTCCATGGGCACGGGCATCATGTCCGCGTCAGCGTTGCGGGTACGGATAAACATCAGGCTGTCGACCTGGCGGTGGAGAAACTCGGCAAACAGCTACGCAAGCTGAAGACCAAGGTCGTCAAACGTCACCGTCCCAACCTCCACCAGGACGAGAACCACCACCCGCTCGCGACTCTCGATCACGATCTCGCCGATCAGGACCTCGTCGACGACGACCACACGCCGCAGATCGTGCGCCGCAAGACCTTCGATCTCGACCTGATGATCCCCGACGACGCCATCACCCGGATGCAGCTGCTCGACCACGACTTCTTCCTGTTCGTCAACGCGGACAGCGGCAAGCCGTCGGTGGTGTACCTGCGAGACGACGGCGATGCCGGCTTGATCGAGATCGACACCTAGGCAGAGCAGCGCTTTCGAGCGCGGGCGAGATGGTTCCAACCAGCTTGGAACCGGTGCTGTCGCGCGATCGGGGCGCGACACCATCCAGCCGCTGACCGCAGACGACTGCCTGGCCTTCCTCGGCCGCCCGGACTGCTGAGCGCCGCGACTTCCTCCCGGGTACTTCACAGCGCGAGCCCGTCCTCTCGGGTACGCCAGCGCGAGCGCGATGTACCCGGAAGCGAGGGAGCGCGCTGGGAGTGGCCCAGAAGCGTGGCGTGGTGCCGCCGGAGCGCCGGTCGGGCGGCCCCGGAACGCCGGGGCTGGTCGGTAGCCTGGACCCGATGGCCGTGTTTTCCAAGGTGCTGCGCGCAGGTGAGGGCAAGAAGGGGCGCGCCCTGCAGTCGCTCGTCCCCGAGATCAATGCGATCGAACCCGAGATCGAGGCACTCACCGACGAAGGGCTTCGCGCCAAGACGACAGAGTTCAAGCTCCAGCTCGACCAGGGCGCCGATCTCAACGACATCTTGATCGACGCCTTCGCGGTCACCCGCGAGGCCGCCCGTCGAGTCATCGGGCAGCGTCACTACAACGAGCAGCTGATGGGTGGCGCCGCGCTCCACTTCGGGTGGGTCGCCGAGATGCGCACGGGCGAGGGAAAGACCCTCGTGTCGACCCTTCCGGTCTACCTCAACGGCCTCTCGGGCAACGGCGTGCACATCGTCACGGTGAACGACTACCTGGCCAGCCGCGACGCCGAGTGGATGGGGCAGATCCATCGCTTCCTCGGCCTCGATGTGGGCCTCGTGATCCCCGGCCGCCCCGACCCCGCCCACAAGCGCGAGCAGTACGCGGCCGACATCACCTACGGCACCAACAACGAGTTCGGGTTCGACTACCTACGCGACAACATGGCTCCCACCAAGAGCCAGCAGGTGCAGCGGGGCCACAACTTCTGCATCGTCGACGAGGTCGACTCGATCCTGATCGACGAGGCCCGGACGCCGCTCATCATCAGCGGCCGCCTCGCCGACGCAGCAAGCCTGTACCAGCGGTTTGC